>SXHE01000172.1 GCA_005773755.1 Planctomycetia bacterium | reverse complement strand
GCATCCGCCTTCTAAGCGGAAGCGTGTGGGTTCAAGTCCCACCGGGCGTACTGACCGAAACCCCAGCTCGGCGGACGTGGTAGCCGAAGCCGTTCTTTAGTGCCGCTCAAGAATCAGATCGATCACCCAGCACCCGCGGAAGTGTGGAGCGACTTCGCGGCAGTGGTTCAAGACGTCCTCGTTTTCACACCCGGCGTCTTGAAGCGCGTCCGCCAAGATGGGCATCGCGCTAAAGTCGCGCGTCTCGTACATCTGTCGGGCGAGGTGGACCGTGGTGGCGGTGCGCCACGCGGGGCACGGGGATACCGCGCGGGGTTCGAGATCGCCGAGTACGGTCCCGTAACTGGGAACGTGGCGCGGTGCGGCCCCTTCCTCGGCGAGCAATTCGACCACCCCGCGCACCGCCCCGTTGATGAGTTCGCACGCGGCCGGATCGACCGTCTTGTACAGGCTGTACGACGAGGGCGGGATCACGGCGGCCGCGCGCGCGACGGCTTCCGCGAACTTGGCCCGAGCCGGTGTCGTGGTCCGGTCGCGCGCGAGTTCGAGCGCGCGGTATCGGCCGCACGCCAGTTCGTCGGCGCACACCCGCCCGTCGGCGTAGGCCTCGCTGGTGTCGATCACACGGGTCAACTTTGGTTCGTGAACGAGCGCGGCGAGTTGGCGGCACAGGCCACAGGCCAGCAGGCGCTGCTTCCGATCCGACAGCAAGTGGTCGTCGCCGATCGACGCGCTCGCGGCGGTTCTCTGCGGCAAGTGTTGACACACGGTCGCGCTCCGGTCCAGAGAGTTAGCGGGTCGTCTCGGCGTCACCGGCGGTCAGGGCCGCTTCCGCGGCGCGGTGGCGCGAGGCGATGTACGGTTGCGGGAACAACCCGCCTCCGAAGATCAGCACCGCGAGCGCGAAGACCGCCCCGCGCTCGCGCACCGTCATGCCCGTGCCGACCCCGGGCGCGTGGCGCGCGCCGGTGAAGAGCAGCAGGTACGCGCGCATGATGGCGATCCCGTTGAGGGCCGTTGCGACGATCACCCCGAGCCCCACCGCGGGACTCGCGCCCACCACGCCGTCGACCAACAGTTCGGTCGCGACGAACCCCGACGTACCGGGGAAGCCGACGCTCGCGAGGCCGGTCAGCAGGAAGCACACCGCCAGTGCGGGCGAGGCCGCGTAGAACCCGCGGTGTTCGGTGAGTGACAGCCGGCCGAATCGGGCCTCGAGCGCGCGGAGCGTCAGCCCGAACCCGCCGATGGACACCGCCACCGACCCCCACAGCGCCAGCGCCCCGGTCAGGCTGATCGCGGTGTGCAACTCCATGCCCACCAGCACCAGCGAGGCGTGACTGAGGAACAGGTAGGCGAAGAACCGGCGGGCGTCGGTCTGCACCAGGGCCAGCCCGGCCGCGTAGACCGCGGTCGCGAGCGACGCGAGGCCGATGCCCTCCAGCACCCAGTTCGGCGGCGCGATCGGGAGGACCAGCCGCATCGCCGCGTACATCCCGACGATCGGGGTCGCCGCGAGCAGCGCCGCGCCGAACGAGCCGTTCTCGAACAGGTCCGTCACCCAGGCGTGCGCCGGCACGGTCCCGCCGCGCACCAGCACCGCGCCCATGAGCAGCACCGCGGCAACGGTTCCGGTCGCGACCAACCCGCCGAGCAACAGTGCGGCGAACAGCCCCATGTGAAGCACGTACACCCGCGCCGCGCGGCCGCGGCGGCGCAGGTCGAAGTACGGCGGCAGGGCGCCGAGCAGGAGGAACACCGCGAGGTCGGTGGGCGCGACGCACGCGAAGGTGCCCACACGAACCGCTTGCCCGGCGAGCAGCCACGCGAACGAGACCCGCGCCATCTTCGTGCGCCCGGTCGCGAGTGCGGTGAGGAAGTGGAGCAGCGCGACGAGCGGCACCAGAGGCGCGCTCAGCGCGTCGAGGGCGAACACCGGTCGCCCGAACAGCCGCGCGAGCGCGCCCGCGCTTCCGGGTTCGGAATGCGTCACACACGCGACCAGCGAGCACACCAGGCCCGCCCCGGCGAACGCGAGGCACCAGCGGGCCGCGGCCAGCGGGTCGCGCACGCGCGCCACCGGTAGCGCGCCGCACAGCGGCACCACAACGGCCAGTTCCAGCCAGGGGAGCGACGCGAACGTCATGTGCGCCGCTCCGCGACGTGAGCGGTCGGATCGGTCCGCGGAGCGGTGCTCGACCCGTCGACCGGTGCCGATCCGCGAAGGAACGCCGCCCACCGCCGTTCGAGCCGGTCGAGCCAGAGGAACAGGCCCACACACGGGCGGACGACGCAGCACACGAGCAGTGCATCGAGGTGCCCGCGTTCGAGGGCGAAGCGGTACAGCCGACCGCGCACGCCGCCGGGTGCGGTCGCCAGCGGTCCGATCGGTCGCGGGAGCTGTTCCCCGATCGCGTTTTCCAGTTCCCGGTAATCGCGCAGGAGCGACGGCGCGCGGACGAACTGAAGCACCCGCAGACAGGCATGACCCAACAGGTGGGTGAGCGCGACGTACCACAGGATCGGCAGCCAGTGCCCGGCCCCGATTTCCGCGACGATGATCCCGACCTGGGCGAGCGAGGCGAACGACAGCGCGCTCTTGATGTCCGTTTGGACCGCTCCGGCGAGGTAGGCGTACACCGCGGTCGCCAGCCCGAGGGCGACCACGGCCACCGCCAGCCAGCCCGAGGCCGCGATCAGCGGACTCATGCGCAGTAACAGAAACACGCCCAGGTGAACCGAGAGCGCGCCGTAGAACACGGCGCTACTCGGCGTCGGTCCTTCCATCGCCCGCGGCAACCACCCGCTGAACGGCACCAGCGCCGATTTCCCCGCGGCGGCCAACAGCAGCAGCAGGCCGATCACGAGCGCCTGCCCTTCGGGGATCGCCGCGCGCCCGTGCGGCCACGGGGCCGTGCCGAGGAGCCGGTCGAAGTCCCCCTCGCCGGTCGTGTGGTGCAACGCGACCGCGGCGAACAGGAGCGCGGCGTCCGAGACGCGATACACGACCCACACGTGCAACCCGTTGCGGGCCGGTGCCGGGCGCTCCTGGAAGTACGCCACCAGCAACACGCTCGACAGCCCCACCAGCTCCCAACCCGCGAACAGGGTTTCGATGGTGTCCGCGAGAGCGGCGGTCACCATGCCGGTCAGGAACACCGCGAACAGCACGAAGAACCGCGTGTAGCCCGGCTCGCGGTGGAGGTAGCGCGCGGCGAACGCGCCGATGGTGCCGCACAGCGTGAACGACAGGACCGCGAGCGGGAGCGAGAGCCGGTCGTACTCGAACTTCACCGCGAAGTGGTAGTGCGCGTTCTCGTCGGTAGGGTGGTGGATCGACACCCAGTTGCCCAGGTTCACGACGACGTGCCGGTCGCCGGTCGCGAGCATCAGGACGAACACCGCGAGCGTCGCGAGCAGGCCGATCGCAATGAGCGCGCGGCACGCGCGGTCGGTCGCGCGCTCGGGCAGTGGCGCGCCGACGAGAGCCGGCACGCCCAGAACGAACACCAGCGCGAGCGGGGCGACGACCGCCACCGGTCCGCAGGCAACAGCTAGCGCGGCGAGATCCGTCACACGGCACCCCCCGCCGCGATCTCCGCGAACTCCAAATGGTCGCGCCACCCGCGATACCAATCGGCCGACGTCGCGGCGAGCGGCAGCACGTCCCCGCCGGAGGTGTACGGCCGGAACTCACCCTTCTGGAAGAGCTGCACCGCGGAGCCGTGCGGATCGAGCACCGCGAGTTGCACCCAGCCGTTTACTGCCATCTCGCCCAGCGCCGGGTTCCGGTGCAGCACCCCGAGCAGCGCTTCTGGCGTCGTCTCGCACACGATGAGCAAGCGGACGGGTTCGTGGATCTCGACCATCTGCCACGGCAGCCCGGTGCGCAGGTCGCTCGCGGCCCCGTCCATCACACCCAGCAGCGAGGTGACGTTGTGGGGCAGCTTCGTGCCGCAGCCGTAACCGGGGGAATCGACGTGCGAGAAGAAGTACTCCAGGTTGATCCCGCCACAGACCGGGAAAACGGCTTGGAGCGTGCGGGTGAGAATCGCGGCATCAGCGTCTTGCGTTGCGTCGTACGAGACGAGGAACGCGCGGCGGTCCAGGTACAGCCCGCGGGTGCGGGGGCGGCGACCGACGATACACAGCGCGTTGGTCGCGTGGCCGAGTTCCGGCCGCGTCTGTGCGAGGTCTTCGCTCCGCGCTTCGACGTGCCGTCGGGCTTCCGCTGGTGTGAGCGTGAGCGGAGCCGACATGAACCGCCTACAGCGTTCGTGAGCGTTGCGCTCGCAAGCCCGCTCGATGTTGTCGCGGGCCACGGCCAGTGCGCCGCGGAGCGCGTCCGGAACGCGGTCGAGATCAAAGAGGGATACCGAATCGTCGCAAGTGTTGTGAAACCCGCCGACGAACCACGTGCCGTTGGGCACCGCGATCCCGCGCGCGGCCAACCCCTCGCGCACCCGCGGGTCGTTCAGCATCTGGGCCGCCGCGCGCCCGTTCGGCGCGCCGGAACTCCCGCCGCACGCGCCGCAGTCGTAGGCCGATTTGTGAGGGTTGTTCAGGCTGTTCGAGCCGTGCCCGATGACGAACACGAGCGGCGCAAAGCCGCGCAGCAGGCCGATGTCGCGGAGCAAGCGTTCCGCCTGCGCGGTCATTTCGTCCGGCGAGAAACCGAGGCCATCGGACCGGTTCGCGGGGCCGCACTCCGGGGCACGCTCGATGCGGAGTCGCGTGTGCGATACCGGCCCGACCACGCGCCCGGCCCGCCGTCGGAGCCACGACGCGAGCCGCGGAAACCAGATGCGGAGCGTCAGCGGCACCCACGCCAGAACCCCAACCGTTGCCGCGAGCACCGCACCGAGGATGAACGTACGCGTGCCGACGTGTGCTTTGTGAGCGGTTGTGCCGAACCAGCGCCGCACCTGCCGCAACTTGTGGTGCTGTTCTTCCGCGTGCCGTTCCGGTTGCTCCTCCACCCAGTGCCTCGGCGTAACGACAATCGGGCACAGGGGGACAAAGTGCGCGTCGGTCGCGCCGCGGTAGTACATCGGGACCGCAAAGAACCCGGCCGCGCCGAAGGTCTCACAGTCCGGTGCGACCTCTTCCAGGTGCCGACGGAAGGACTCCTCGCGCTCGTCCAGACAGGTGATCGCCTGAAACCGTGGTGCGGCGACTTCGTGCGGGTCGTGCAACACGAGCGCGTCGAGGCACTGCTCGCGAAATCGCCGTTCGTAGGCGAGGTGGAATACGCGCCGCCGCTCGATGGCCGGGAACGCGTCGATTTCGCGAAACAGCAGAACCCACTCGCCCGCGGTCAGTCGTGTCAGTTCCGCCGGTGACCAGCCGAACAACTGTGCGAGTTGGAACACCGGAAACGCCCGCTCCTCCGCGCTCCGCACCGGTGCGGGTGGTGTTCGCGCCCGCAACTCGTCTCGCAGGTGTTCGAGCGGACCGCGGTAGCCCAACTCATCGCGGGCCGTGGCGGCCACCGCGAACCGCTCCAACAACAGCCGGACCGCGACGAACTCCACGAGGCTGTCGGCCGGGATCGGGTGCGCGACGCGGTCGCCCCGCGCCTCGACTTGGTGAACCATGCCGGCCCAGCCGCGGAGCGCGAGCAGCGTTGCGGCAATGTATTCTCCCCAGTCGCCCGTTGGAACGCCGAGCGCGGCGAGTGACGCGCACGCCGCTTCCGCCGGGTCGGTACCGGCGGCGAGCAGTTGCGATGCCTCGCGCGACACGTCGCGCAGCCACCGCTCCGGTGGCCCGCCGCTGCGCCCGTACAACGCGCAGAACGAGCGGAAGTACCCGTGCTCCCGGTCCGGGAGCGGCCAGTGCGAAACCCCCTGATCGAGGAACGCGGCCGTGAACCGGGTGAGGAGGTCGTGAACAGGGCGGTCGGTGTCGGCTCCGGTCGCACGAAGGAGCAGGTCGCGGTGGCGCACCGACGGCGGCGGTGGGCTCGCGACAGCCGGCGCAGTGGCCGCCCCGCCGCGGCAGACGTTCCACAACGCCTCGAGCGCGAACGACTCCCATGTCGCGTCCGACCAGCGCTCGATGCGATTCGATCCGAACCGATCGAACAGGTCGCGGACCCAAGCGGGGTTCGACCCGTTCCGACCGCGCAGGTCGCGCATCACCCAGCGGCGGGTTTCGGAGATCAGCCGACCGCGCGCGGCGGCGGATGACTCGGGACGCACCCGGCGCAGCGCGTCGCTCTCGGCGATCGTCCACTGGAGTTCAGCAGACGTCCCCGTTGCGAGCGGGTACTGTAACATTGTCAGGCGCAAGTCGAGACGCGAACACGAGGGCGGGATGCCGTCGGTCGCTGACGTTCCGAGTTCCTCGTCGAGAACCGCGCGAAGGTCGGCGAACCGGATGCGGCCTTTCGCGAGCGCCTCACGGTAGCGGTCCTCCGTCAGATACGGTTCACACCCGAAGACGGCCGCACCGCGGGCCACTGCTTCTTCAAACGGCAGGTGCTCGAACGCGTGCAGGGTGTTGTGGTGGATGAAGACCGTGATCGGCCCTTGCGCGGGAAGCAGGTGCGCCGCGAGTTCGACCGCGGCGCGGAACCTGTGGGTTGGCGATCCCGTCTCATCTCCGTCTTGAGATGTTTGGTCCGCTTGGTGCAGGTGGTTCACGGGGTACTCGTGCGCCGGGGTGAGACCTGATCGTGATTGCAACTGATGTGCCGGCGTATCCGCCGGTCGGACTGCTATGAATCCCATCCGCTGACGCCGGCTTGTGGTCGCTGCGCGACCACACTGGTCACGCGGCGACCACGGCAGCGCCGTTAGGGGGCAGGATGAGCGGGTTCCGGTGGCGTTTCGTTTGGCCCGTGTCGCTCGGCACACTCTGCCTTGTGGCGCTCTGTGCGTTCACCGCGGTTTCGCTGTTTCGCCAGCAAGCGGCGATCACGGGCGTGCTTCGGGAAAACGTGTCCAGCCGCAAGGCCGCGGCCGACCTGCGCGGGATCCTGAACACGCTCGTCGCTCTCGAAACCCATCAGGTCGAAACGGTCAGTGACCAGCACACTCAGGCCGAGTTGCAACTGAATGAGATCCGCCGGCTCGCCAACCACCCGCGCGAACGAGAGCTGTCCGCCAAACTCGACCGTGGATTCGAGGATTACATGGAGAAGTGGGGGTTCCTCCTCCAACAGGAGCACGCGGAACACCCGCGTTTGCTAAAGGCAGCCTCGGTGTTTCTTCGGGAGAATGTCCTGTATCCGTGCCGCGAACTGGAGGAATTCAACGACACGCGAGTCGAGGAAGGGACCGCCCATCACGAACGGGTTCTGAGTCAGCTTGCGTGGGGCATGGCGGTCATCGGCGCACTCGGAGCGGTGGCGGGGGTCGTGTTCGGGTACGGAGTCGCGCGGCTGTTCAGTCAGTCGATCCGCCGGTTGCACGTGCAGATTCAAGACGTGGCAGGGAAGCTCGGCCCGGACCCGCCGGCGATCGTCCTCAGTGGGGACGAGGGGTTCGGGGGTCTGCATCACGATCTAGAAGACCTCAGCGCACGTATCGAGGCGGTGGTGCAGCAACTTCACGACCGCGAGCGCGAGGTGGTGCGCGCCGAGCAACTGGCCGCCGTCGGTCAACTGGCCGCCGGCGTGGGGCACGAACTGCGGAACCCGCTCACCTCGATCAAGATGCTCGTTCAGACCGGTCTGGAGGGTGGCTCGCCGCGACTGACCCCCGAAGACCTGCGGGTGATCGAGAGCGAAATCCGCCGCATGGAACGGTCGCTCCAAACGTTCCTCGATTTCGCCCGCCCGTCGAAACCGGAGCGCCGGCCCGTCGAACTGCGACCGGTTCTCGACGCGGTTGTGGGCCTGATCCGCGGGCGGGCCGATAAGCAGCACGTGACCACGCAATTGGTCGCCCCGGATGCCATGACGCTCACCGCCGACGCCGGGCAACTTCAACAGGTGTTCGTCAACCTCGTCCTGAATGCACTCGACGCGATGCCCGGCGGCGGTGTGCTCAGCGTGGGTGCCCGGCGCGCCGGTGGGGCAGTGGAAGTGGAGGTGTCCGACACCGGGCCGGGCATCCCGCAGCAGATGCTCCCGCGCCTGTTCGAGCCGTTCGCCAGTAGCAAGGACACCGGGTTGGGGCTGGGGTTGGTCATCTGCCGCCGGATCGTCGAGGATCACGGTGGTACAATCGGTGTGGTCGAGCGGCCCGGCGGGGCGAGTTTCCTCGTCCGCCTCCCGATCGGTTCCGCGCTGGCGCAGGGGGCGTGACGGATGCCGACGCTGTTGGTGATCGACGACGAACCCGCGATCCGGCACGCCTTCCAGCGGGCCTTCGGTGACGGCTCGCTGATCGTTCGCACCGCGACCTGTGCGGCCGAAGGGCTGGCCGTCGTTGCGGCCGATCGCCCCGATGTGGTGCTGCTCGACGTGCGACTTCCCGACGCAACGGGACTTGAAACGTTCCGCCGGCTCCGCGCCATCGACGCACGAATCCCGGTCATCCTCATCACCGGACACGGGACCACCGATCTCGCGATCGAGGCCATGAAAGAGGGCGTCTACGAGTACCTACTCAAGCCGCTGGAACTGCCCGAACTGAGGCGGCTCATCGACCGCGCGGTCACGTCCAGCGTGCTGATGCGGACGCCAGCGACGATGCCGGAAGTCGAGCCGACCCCGCTTACGGGCGACGTGCTGCTCGGCCGGTGCCCGGCGATGCAAGAGGTTTACAAGGCGGTCGGGCGGGTCGCCCGGCAGAACGTGACGGTGCTGGTTCGTGGGGAGAGCGGCACCGGGAAGGAACTGGTCGCGCGGGCCGTTTACCAGCACTCGACGCGCGCGGACAAGCCGTTTCTGGCAATCAACTGTGCCGCGATCCCCGATGCCCTGTTGGAGAGCGAACTGTTCGGGCACGAGAAGGGCGCGTTCACGGGGGCCGACCGCAAGCGGATCGGCAAGTTCGAACAGTGCCAGGGCGGCACCATCTTCCTCGACGAGATCGGG
>SXHE01000171.1 GCA_005773755.1 Planctomycetia bacterium | reverse complement strand
GCGGTACAGCACCAGGTTCTTGGACAGTCCGTCCTTCTTCTGGTTGAGCAGCCACACCTGGTACTTGGCCTGGCCGAAGTCGCGCATGACGGCGGCCATGTTGAACACGGCGATGGTGGGCCGTGTGGCCGGGGCCGCGGCCGGCGGCGCGCCGGCCCCCGGTTGGGCACTCGCGGTGCCCGCGAACAGTGCGGTCGCACCGAGTGCGGCCGACAGAATCAGCAACGTGCGCTTCACTCCGAGCCCTCCTCTTGGTCTGCTCCGGTCGCCGCGAGGGTTCCGGTCCTCACTGGCGCACACACCGGCCCGCGATTCGGTCTGAATCGGGGCTGCGCGGGCGCAAGTGGCTGCGCGAATCGTTCGCGCTCGGCCGGTCTCGCCCTCGTTCCCCTCGGTGCCGTGGGGGGCGGTAATAACCAATCACCTGGGGGGCGTCAATGCGAAGGGCGCGGGGGGCGAAACGGCGCAAGCCCGCACCGGTCGCGGGGTTTCGGCACGAAACCGACACCGCGAGCCGGAATCGGGCCATTATTCGCGCCGCCGCTTGCAGCTGAACTCGTCCGCTGCGTTCCGCCGATGATGAAAGGGGATCATTCTGCGCCAGGGCCGGCCCATGCGAACGCTGCTCCGCCTCGTTGTTCCGGTACTCGCGCTCGGCGGCGGGTTCGCTGCGGTGTCGCTGTCTGGCGGGTGCGGGGGAAGTGCGCCCGCGCCGGCCCCGGCGACCGTTCGCGGGAAGGTCACGTTCAACGGGCAGCCAATTGTGGGCGGGCTGGTGGTGTTTTCGCCGGACCCACAGCGCGGGGGGCGCGGCAAGCCGGCGTGCGCCGAGACCGGACCCGACGGCACCTTCGCCCTTCAACTCGACGGCTCCGCGCACATCCCGGCGGGGTGGTATCGCGTGTCGCTGCTACCGGCCCCGGCGCTGCCGGACCCGCTCGCGCCGTTCCCGGCGCAGCTCGCGCGCCCGGACCGGTCCGGCCTGGAGCGCGAGGTGACCGGCGGCAAGGACCACGTGTTCGAGTTCGCGGTCGCGACGACCGACTGATTTCCATCTGTTCCGTAGCCCCGGAACCGCGTCACTTGATGACCGTACACTTCGGCTTCGCGGCCTTGAACTGCTTTACCGCGTCCGCGCTCACCTTGCAGAACACCAGAAAGATCGCGTCCAACTTCTTCAGCTTGGTCAGTTCGAGAAGCCCGGCGTCGGTTACGCCGGTGCTGCTGATGCGGAGCGTGCGCAGGTGTTCCAGCACGAGCAGTTCTTTCAGCCCGGCGTCCGTGACCTTGCGCGCGCCGTTCAGGTCGAGCACCTCCAGGTCTTTCAGCTTGGCGATTTCCTTCAGCGTCGCATCGGTGATCTCGGCCTCCATCAGAATCAGTTCCTTCAGCCCGGTCAGGAGCGCGATGTCCTTCAGCCCCTCGTCGCTGACCTTCGCGAAGGTGAAGTTGAGGTGCCGCAACGATTTCAGCCCGGCCAGCTCCTTCAGGTTCGCCCCGGTCGCGTTGAGCGAGCCGATGACGAGCGTGTCGAGGTTCACGAGCGTCTTCAGTTCGGCGAGGCCCGTGTCGGTCACTTGCGTGTCCGAGATGTTGAGGGTGCGCAAGTGCAGCAGCCCGCTGATGTGCTTCATGTCGGCGTCGGAGAACTGTTTGCCGAGGAGCAGGACTTCGGTGACGCGACCGGCCGGGTCGCGGGTGACTATGCCGCCGGCCTTCTCGATCACCGGTACCGCCTTCGCCTCGGCGTCTTTCACGTGTGCGAGTTGCTCGTCGCTCAGCGCCGGCCCGGGCGCGGGTGGCGGGGCGGGCGGGGACGGTACCGTCCCCTTTGGCGGCTGCGGAGCGTCCTTCGAGCACCCGTCCAGGGCGACGAGCGCGAGCGCCACCAACGGCGCAGAGAGTTTTGTTGCGAGCATGAGGTCGGTTCCGGCGAAGGTGAGGAGGGCGGGGTACGGAGGGGAAACGTGCGAACGGACCGGCACCGGACAAAAAAACGCCCGCGAAGCGGAAGCTTCGCGGGCGTGGCGTTGCACCCCCCAGTGTCACGCGCTTTTCTTCCCGGGTTTCTTCTCGGCCAACTTGCGCTCGCCGCGGACCACCTCTGCGGTGATGACGTGCTTGCCCTTGTGTTCCATCTCCGGCAGGTCGTACATCACGTCGAGCATCACGTCTTCGACGATGGCCCGCAGCCCGCGGGCCCCGGTGTCGCGGACCTTTGCCAGCCGCGCGATCTCTTTGAGCGCGTTCAGCTCGAACTCGACCTCCGCGCCTTCCATCTCGAACAGCTTCTGGTACTGCTTGACGAGGGCATTCCGCGGCTCGGTCAGGATGCGGAGCATGGCCTCTTCGTCGAGCGGATCGAGCGGGGCCAGCACCGGCAACCGGCCGACGAACTCGGGGATCATGCCGAACTCGATCAGGTCGTCCGCGGTCACCTGCTGGAGCAACTCGCCGAGCGAGCGCTCGCGCTGTTCCTGTTCGACCGCGCCGAACCCGATGCTCTTGCGGCCCAGCCGCCGCGAGATGATGTCTTCGAGGCCGACGAACGTGCCGCCACAGATGAACAGGATGTTCGACGTGTCGACCTGACTGTACTGCTGCTCCTGATGCTTGCGCCCGCCCTGC
>SXHE01000170.1 GCA_005773755.1 Planctomycetia bacterium | reverse complement strand
GCACGCGCTCCGGTTCCGCCTCACCTGGAAGCGCAGCGGCATCTTCCTCATCCACGGCGGCATCCTGGTTCTGTTCGCCGGCGAACTCATCACCCGCGAGTTCGCCATCGAACAGCAGATGACGATCCCGCAGGGCACGTCCGTCGATTTCGCCGAGGACACGCGGAGCGTGGAGCTGGCGTTCGTGGACACGTCCGATCCGAAGGTCTACCGCGTCGCCGTCGTCTCGCAGAAGCGACTGATGCGCGCCAAGCCGGGCGAGCGGATCAGCCACTCCGGTCTGCCGGTGGATGTCGAAGTCCTCAAGTTCATGAAGCACGCCGAGTTCAAGGACCCCACCACCGCCAACCTCGCGAACAAAGGCGCGGGCACGACCATGATCGCGACGGAGGCGAAGGAAGGGGCCGGCGTCGATACGAAGCAGCGCATGGACTTCACCACCGCGTACGTCCGGCTGTACAAGAAGGACACGGGCGAAGACCTGGGCACGCACCTCGTCTCGCTGTTGTTGTCGCTTCAAGATCACTCGGACGAGGTGAAGGTGGGCACCGCGACCCACTTCATGACGCTCCGCCGCGCCCGGCTGTACAAGCCCTATCGCGTGCATCTGGAGAAGTTCAAGTTCGACCGCTACGAGGGCACCACGAAGGCCCGCAACTACTCCAGCGACGTGATCGTGAAGGACGCCAGTGGCAACGAGGTGCGCTCCGCGCACATCTCGATGAACCACCCGCTGCGCTACGCCGGGGAGACGTTCTACCAGAGCAGCTTCGATAAGGCCGAGACGACGACGATCTTGCAGGTCGTGAAGAACCCCGGCCTGATTAGCGTGTTCGGCCTGTTCTACGTGACCGTCGATTACCTCGCGTGCATCTTGGTCAGCGTCGGGATGCTGCTCCACTTCGGCATCTACCTGACGCGGTTCTTGCAGCGGGCGCAGGTCGTGTCACCGGCGCGCGCTCCGGCTCCGCTGACGACAGCCGATTTCGCCCCGCCGCCCGCCGCGCCCGTGGGGGCGACCGCGTCCAGCGTGTTCCCGTGGGTGATGCTCGGTATCGCGGCGCTGTTCCTACTCTCCGTGGGCGGGCGCATGACGCCGAAGGCCCAGCGTGAGCCGTACGACCTGGACGCCTTCGCCCGCGTCCCGGTGAAGGAGGGCGGGCGCGCCAAGCCGCTCGAAACGGTCGCCCGCGTGTACCTCCGCACGGTCTCGCACCGCGAGACGTTCGAGGACGAGAACGGCGACATGCAACCGGCGATCCGCTGGTATCTCGACCTGCTCGCCGCCGACTCTCCGGAGGACGGCTCCCCCGCGTGGAAGCACCGCATCTTCCGCATCGACAACGATCAGGTGCGCGACGAGTTGAAGCTCGAACACCGTCAAGGCTCGCGGTACTCGCTGGAAGAGATCCGCCCGCACTTCGGCAAGCTGATGGCGAAGACCGCCGCCGCGCGCATGAAGGAGAAGGCGAAGAAACAGCCGGACCTCGTCGAAACGAAGATGCTGGAGCTGGAAGAGCAGCTCACGCACGTCATGGCCCTGAGCCGCTACCGGGCGCTGAACAAGAACGGCGACGACACGCTGCTGGCGCTGCCGCCCGAAGGCGACAAGCCGTGGCAGTCGCTGGGCAACCTGCGCGACAGCCTCCGCACCGAGGCCGAGTTGGTCGGCATGACCGAGGCACACAAGATTCTGCAGGCCCTTCAGACCGCGGACCCGACGTTCCTGTTCAAGCTCCCGCGCGAGAAGATGCGCGATCTGGTTCGGACCCTCGTCCGCGTCGATCTGGACCGGCTCCCCGAAGAGGACAAGACCGAAGCGCTCGTGGAAGTGGTGCAGCGGCTGCGCATGAAGCCGACGGAGGTGCCGCAGATGCAGCGCCGGGTGTGGCTCGAGGCGGTCTACACGCTGCTCCCGCCGGGTAACGAGTCGCGCATCCGGGCGGCCATCGAGAGCGACTTCCGCGCGCGGCTGGCCGCGTCGCCCGCCGCCGCCGACTGGAACCGGATCGTCACCGCGTACCGCGACAAGAAGCCCCAGGAGTTCAACGCGGCCGTGGCCGACTACCGCGCCGCGCGGCTGAGCGACGTGCCGGAGAAGGACCGGGTCCGTGCGCGGGCCGAGGTGACGTACAACCGGTTCGCCCCGTTCTTCAACCTGACCGGGCTGTACGTGTTCGGCCTGCTGCTGGCGCTCGCCGGGTTCGTCTGCTACGTCGCGGAGGCTCCGAAGTGGGCCGTCGCCGCACGCCGGTCCGCGTTCTTCGTGCTGCTCCTGACGCTGGTCGTTCACACGCTGGCGCTGGTCTCGCGCATGTACATCTCGGAGCGGTGGGGCGTGTTCGTCACGAACCTGTACTCGTCCGCAGTGTTCATCGGCTGGGGCTGTGTGGCCCTCTGCTTGGTGCTGGAGCGCATCTTCCCCATCGGTATCGGCAACGTGGTCGCGGCCGTGCTGGGGCTGGCGACCTCCATCGTGGCGCACAACCTGGGCACGCAGGACACGCTGGAAATGCTCGAAGCCGTGCTGGACACGAACTTCTGGCTGGCGACACACGTGACCACGGTGACGCTGGGCTACACGGCCACGTTCGTCGCCGGATTCCTCGGCGCGCTGTACGTGTTCATGATGCTCGGCGCGGTGATCCGCGAGTCGTTCCTGAGCACCGGCGAGCCGACCGTGGGCGGGCTGCTGTCGTTCGGCGCGGCGGCCGTGGGTATCGTCGGCCTGCCGCTGGCGTTCCTCGCGTTCATGGTGGCGGCGCTCGACAAGTTCGAGGTCGTCAACACCTACCTGCTGTGGTCCGCGTTCTACCTGACGCTGGGCGTCGGCATCATGTACGCGCTGGGGCTGATGCTCATGCGGGTCGCGATGCCGGGCGTGGACGCGCAGGGCAAGCCGACCGCGGGCACCCTGCCGGGCATCGCCAAAGCGCCCGCGGCGCTGGCCCTGACCCCGGAGAGCGGCAAGATTTTGGGCCAGATGGTGTACGGCGTGCTGTGCTTCGCCACGCTGTTGAGCTTCGTCGGCACCGTGCTGGGTGGCGTGTGGGCCGACCAGTCGTGGGGCCGGTTCTGGGGCTGGGACCCGAAGGAGAACGGGGCCGTCCTCATCGTACTGTGGAACTCGCTGATCCTGCACGCCCGCTGGTGCGGGCTGGTGAAGGACCGCGGGGTCGCGGTCCTCGCCATCTTCGGCAACGTCATCACCGCGTGGAGCTGGTTCGGCACGAACCAACTGGGCATCGGCCTGCACGCCTACGGGTTCGACTCGCGCCTG
>SXHE01000169.1 GCA_005773755.1 Planctomycetia bacterium | reverse complement strand
GGACGCGCTCGATCACGCCGCCCCTCGGCGCGGCCCTTTCGGACAAGGCCGCGCGCGACCGCGTCGGCCCGGCGATCAAGCAATCGGAGGCCGCGCGCGGCGGAGCGTTCGCGACCGCGTGGGACCACGTTACGACGGTGCTGTTCGTACCGGACGCCGACGTTTCGGTCGGGGTGGTGCTGAACACGCTGCCGCTCGCGGACCTCGCGCTATGGAGCGCCGACCGCGCCGCGGACGTCGACCGCGTGTTCGAGTGGGTCCGGTTCGTTCACACCGAGCGCGCCGCGACCGCGGCCGGCGTCCGCGGTGTGCTCGACGAAGTGCGCGCCGGCGAGTTCCCCCCGGAGGCCGCGGCCGACGCATACCGCGCGCGGTTCTTGCGCCTCTGGATCGACGCGCTGCACGCACAGGTGCCCGTTCTCGGCACGTTCACGACCGAGGGCCACGAGCGGCTCGTGGCGCGGTTCGCGGACCTCGACCGCGCCGCGGTGCGCAGCGCCGCCCACCGCGTGCGCGCCGGTCTGCTGAACAAGCCCGACCGCCCGCGGACGCGCGACGGCGCGCCGGACGCTTCCGAACTCGGTGTGCTGCTGCGCGAGGTCAACAAGAAGCGCCGGCACCTGCCGCTGCGCCATTTGTTCGGACAGATTCCGACGCTGCTCCCGCAGCTCAAGCCGTGCCTGATGATGAGCCCGCTCGCGGTCAGCACGTTCCTCGACAGCGCGGAGTTCGCGTTCGATCTGGTGATCTTCGACGAGGCCTCGCAGGTGCGCCCGCACGACGCGGTGTGCGCGATCTACCGCGCGAAGCAGCTCGTGGTCGGCGGCGACCCGAAGCAGCTCCCGCCCACGGACTTCTTCACCCGCACCGGCGACGAGGCCGACGAGGACGCGCCGGACGACAGCGGCACCGCCGGGTTCGAGAGCCTACTGAACGTGTGCCTGTCGCTGGGTCTGTGCCGCAAGCGGCTCCGGTGGCACTACCGGAGCAGGCGCGAGGGGCTGATCGCGTTCAGCAACCGACACTTCTACGACGGCGCGCTCGTCACGTTCCCCAGCGCGGACGACGCCGCAGACCGGGCGGTGCAACTGGTGCGCGTCGAAGGCGCGTCATTCAAGGACGGGGTGAACGCGGTGGAGGCGCGGAAGGTGGCGGCGCTGGTGATGGAACACGCACGCACCGCCCCCGACAAGAGCCTCGGCGTGATCGCGTTCAGCCAGCGCCAGCAGGACCGCATCCTGGACGAACTCGAAGTGCTGCGCCGGCAGAGTAAGGAGTGCGAAGACTTCTTCTCCGCGGAGCGCGCCGACCCGTTCTTTGTGAAGAACCTCGAAAACGTGCAGGGCGACGAGCGCGACCACATCATGCTGAGCGTCGGCTACGGCCCCGACGCCGCCGGCAAGGTGATGATGCGGTTCGGCCCGTTGAACCGCATCGGGGGCGAGCGGCGGTTGAACGTCGCGGTCACGCGCGCCCGATTCGCCATGACCGTCGTTTCGAGCATGACCGCGGGCGACATCGACCTGTCGCGCACGAGCGCCGAAGGAGCGAAGCTGCTCAAGGCGTTCCTCGACTACGCCGAACGCGGCCCCAGCGCGCTGGCCGCGGCCGTGACCGAAGCGAACGAGCGCGGGGCCGATAGCCCGTTTGAACAGGAGGTGGGCGACGAACTGGCGCGGCGCGGGCTGACCGTTCACCGGCAGGTCGGGTGCGGCGGCTACCGAATTGATCTCGCCATCACGGACGGCCAGAGCGGGCGCTACCTGCTCGGCGTCGAGTGCGACGGCGCGAGCTACCACAGCGCCGCCACCGCGCGCGACCGCGACCGACTCCGCCAGTCGGTACTCGAATCGCTCGGCTGGCGATTGGTGCGCGTCTGGTCGACCGACTGGGTGCGGAACCGCGCGGCGCAGGTGGCGAAGGTGCTCGACGCGCTTGAGGCTGCGAAGAAGCCGCTGCCCGCGACCGCGAAGCCGCAAGCGGCTGTGGAACTCGCGCCCGTCAAAGAGCCGAAGGCGAAGGTGGTGGAGTACGATTCGATTGACAAGGTGCCGGAGGCCGCCATTAACGAGGCACTTGTCGGGGCGCTGACCGAGTTCGGGTCGATGCCGGCCGACGATCTCGTTTCGGCGGTCTCGAAGAAGCTCGGGTTCAAGCGCGTCGGGCCGAACATCCGCGACCGCATCACGACCGCGCTCAACGCGCTCGTCGGGCAACAGCGCCTCGCGCTGGGTGACGGGAACACGGTTCGCCTCGGCGCGCGGCCGTGACGTGGGCGGATCGCGTGCGCGGGCTATGCTGAACCAGTACTCGTACCCGCGCGCACCCCCACGGTTCCCCTTCATGCCCCGTCGACCGACCAAGCGGCCCGCTCTGCCCGAACAACTCGTCACGCACCCGGCCCAACTCGCCGCCTGCCTCACCCACCTCGCGCAGGCCCCCCGCATTGGGGTCGATCCCGAGTTCGTCGGCGAAGACGCCTACCGACCGGAGCTGTGCCTCGTCCAGGTCTCGACCGCCGAAGAGCTGATCGTGATCGACCCGTTCGAGTGCGGCCCGCTCGACGGGTTCTGGGAACTGCTCCTCGACCCGAACCGCACGACGATCGTGCACGCCGGCCGCGAAGACATCCGCATGTGCTACTTCCAGTCGGGCCGCCCGCCGGCGCACGTGTTCGATGTGCAGATCGCCGCCGGGCTGATCGGCATGACGTTCCCCATCGGCTACGGCGGACTCGTCCACGACCTGCTGCACCAGCGGATGCAGAAGGGCGAGACGTTGACCGACTGGCGCAAGCGCCCGCTGACGCCGGCCCAGGTGCGGTACGCCTACGACGACGTGCGCTACCTGCTGCCCGCGCACCGCAAGATCACGGACCGGCTCAAGCGGCACAAGCGGCTCGAATGGGCCGAAGAGGAGTTCGCCGCGGCCGTGCGCAAGGCGGTCGCCGATGACGCGACCGTCGAGCGGTGGCGCAAGATCAAGGGGATCGGGGCGCTGGACCGGCGCGGGCTGGCCGTCGCGCGCGAGCTGTACGGCTGGCGCGACAAGTTCGCGGAGCGGCTGAACCGGCCGGTGCGGTTCCTGATGCGCGACGACCTGCTCATCGAGATCGCCAAGCGCGCGCCCACAAAGGCAGAAGAGCTGCACGCGGTCCGCGGGCTGCCGCGGGGTCAGGAAGAGGCGATCATCGAAGCGATCCGCCGCGGCAAAGTGGTGCCACAATCGCAGTGCCCGGAACCGGAGACCCGCGACAACGACCCGCCCAACGTCGCGATTCTGGGCAGCCTGCTCGGTGTCGTGTTGAACGACTTCGCCGCGCGCAACAAGCTCGCGGCGAACCTGGTCTCGTCCGGTTCGGACCTGAAGGCCGTGGTGCGGAGTCGAGTGTACGGCGAACCGCTACCGGACGTGCCCGTCTGTCGCGGGTGGCGCGCCAGACACGTACTGCCGGAGCTGCTCGCGCTGCTTTCGGGTGACAGCGCGATTCGCGTGGCCGACGTGAAAGCGCTCGACCCGCTCGAACTCGTCGAACTGGAACCGGAGGAGGAAGACCTACCGGACGCCGACGATTCGAGCCACGTCGCGGAGCCGACCGAGATCGAGGAGCCGCCGCCCGCGGAACCGGAGCCAACGAGCGAGTACGTGCACCCTTTGCCCCCGCGAGACGGTACACTGGAAGGGTGAGAGTTGTAGGGCCGCGAACGGAGCCGCGATGAGCAACATGCTGAAGTGCCCGAACCCGAGCTGCCCGTATGTGTTCGACCCGGCGCAGGTGCCGGCCGGGGTCGTGCTGAGCTGCCCGCGGTGCGCGATGCAGTTCACCCTCGGACCGCCTCAAGGCGGCCCCTCAAATGCGCCGACCTCTGGCCCGACGGCGGGAATGAGCGCGCCGAGCTTCCCGACAATGCCGACCGGCAAGCGACCGCGGCACGCGCCGCCGCCCCCACCGACCGATTCCGATTTCGAGGAAGTGGGTCGCACTTCCGACGAAGAGTACGACCGCGACGAGCGGCTGCCCGCCCGCGGGTCGAACAAGGCGCAACCGTTCATCCTCGCCGGGATCGTGGCCGTGCTCCTGGCCGGGGCCGGGCTGGCGCTCTTCTTCAAGATCCGGAACCGGAACGCTGTCGAGGCCGTGCCCACCGATTCGGTGACGCGGTACAAGGACATCAACATCGGTATGGACGGGCTGCCGGCGGGCTGGCTCGCCGACGACAACCTGCGCGTGCGGCTGGAATCGCCCTTCGCCGCCGGGTTCAAGCGCGACACCCCGGAGGCGTATGCGGCGTTCGGCGCGTTCGATCCGAAGAACGACCGCATCCCGCGCCCGCGCGTGATGCGCAACCACATGCACCGGCCGTTCCCCAAGCTGTTCGTGATGGACCAGTTCCGTGAGGAACCACCGGTCGCCGCCGACTGGCTCGGCGCGCCGATCGCCGCGACCGAGCCGTTCACGAACGGGTTCAAGTTCCGTGCTCCCTCGTCCGACGGGCTGGTGTGGATGGGCGAGGCGTACGCCGTCGAGCGGCAGGGCATCGCGTACTACTGGCTGAGCTGGTGTAAGGAGAGCGACTTCGACGAGCTGAAACCGGACTTCGCCGCATTCCGCGCCAAGTTCAAGACCCTCGACCAGCGGGCCAAGTGGGTGCCGAAGCAGCCGAACGTGGCCGAGTACAAGGGCGACAAGGTCGTGTACACGATCACCGACTCGGACCCGGACCCGAAGGACGGGTGGAAGGAGCTGCCGGATCGCGACATCATGGCGCTGAAGGCGCTCGAGCCGGACCTCGACCGGCGGTTATACATCTCGGTGACGCCGGAGTGGGACAACCGCGCCCGGCCGGACGAGGCGGAACTGACCGTGTACCTGATCGACGCGGCGGGCGATGCGACCCAGGCGGCGCGCAAGTACGCGGAGGACATGGAGACGGCGCGCATCAAGTCGGCCGGGGCCGACTTCACGTTCACGATCAAGGAGCTGACCGCGGACGACCCGCTTCAGGGCGACGAGGTGCCGAAGGGACCGCACGCGACCACGCCTGTGCGGTTGCTCACAAACGTCAAGGAGTCGAAAAGCGCCAACCAGTTGCTCGTGGTGTCGGGCATCCGGGTCGACAACAAGACGGTCGTCGTGATCGCCTCCTGCCCGGCGGTCAAGCAAAAGGTGTTCGAGAAAAAGCTCGTGCAGATCGCGTCGTCGTTGCGGTAGGGGTTACTTGATGTAGCTCGTTCCGGGCGCGGGCGTGTAGCCGGGCGTCACGCTGGGCACGACGCTCGGACCCGGCGCGGGGGCCGGGCCGGGGCCGGGCGCGGCGGCCACGGGCGGTTGGATCACCGGCGGGCGGGTCGGGGTGGCACGCGGTTCGGCCGGTCGCTCCGCTTGCGGCAGCAGCAGCCCGCGCTGGCGCAGGGCGTCGGCCTTGTTCAACAGGTCGTCGGTGCGGGTCGGGGTCGATTCGTACAGTTCGATGTAGTACCGCCGGGTGTCGCGAATCTGGAACGGCCAGAGCACCTCGGCGAAGAAGTCGAACGGCGGGTAGGCGTACCACGGGGCGGCGACGCGCTGGCGCTTCACCACGGTCTCGTACCCGGGGTGAACGACGGTGATGGTGTAGTTCCCGTAATAATCGAACCGCGAGTAGGCAGGAGCCGCCCCGATCGGCTTGTTGTCGATGTACACTTGCGCGTTCGGGACGTTCGATTCGATCACGAACTTGCGGTCCACGCACCCCGCGCAAGCGACGACCGCGAGCACTCCCGCCAGGCGAACGGTGCGAACCGTCATCATTCCGCAGTCCCTCGGCGTGCGACCGGTGTTGCATTTTCGGAGCGCCCGGCATACCAGCGGTTCCGAAAAGGTCAACGCCACCCGCCGGGCGCGAAGGACATCGCCCCGAACCAGCAACGATTTGATTCCGGGGGCGACACGACGCCCAACGATGGCGTAGGATGTGGGAAGATCAAACGCAGTTCAGGGGTGGTGTGTGTCGGCTTTTGAACAGGTACGATTCGCCGCGCTGACCGATGTGGGCGTCAAACGCAGCCACAACCAGGACGCCTGCGCCGTGCAGCCCGCGGTGGACGCGGCCGGGTTCGCGGGGCCTGGGCACGTGTTCGTCGTCGCCGACGGCATGGGCGGGCACGCGGTCGGCGAGAAGGCCAGCGCGAAGGCCGTGCGCGATGTCCCGTTCCTCTACACCAAACACGCCCGCGATGGCGTGATCCCCGCCATCCGGCGGGCGTTTCAGGAAACTAACGCCGGTATCTTCGGGATCGGCCAGCAGAACCCGGAGTTCCGCGGCCTGGGCACCACCTGCACCGCGCTGTTCTTGCGCCCCGAAGGGGCGTGGGTCGGGCACGTCGGAGACAGCCGGGCCTACCGGGTCCGCAAGGGTCTGGCCGAACAACTCACCTTCGATCACTCCTGGGTCTGGGAGATCGCCCGTCGGCAGGGTGTGGACCCGGACGACCTGGGCGACTTCAAGAAAAACGTCATCATCCGCTCGCTCGGGCCGGACCCCGACGTTGAAGTGGACATCGAAGGCCCGCACCCGGTCGAGCCGGGCGACGCCTTTCTGCTCTGTAGCGACGGGCTAACGGGCGTCGTCACGCCGCAAGAAGTGGGCGCGGCGGTCACGGGGCTGCCGCCGGACGAGGCCGCGCGGTTCCTCGTCCAGCTCGCGAACCTGCGCGGCGGCCCCGACAACATCACGGTCCTCATTGTGCAGGTGCCGGACGGCAAGTCGCAAGCGCCGGGCAAGAAGGACACCGGGCCGGGGGCCCTCGCAAAGTTGTGGAAGGCGTGGAGCAAGGTGGTGCCGTGGCCGTTCACCCTCCTCGGGGCCGGGTGTACCGTTGCGGTGCTCTCTCTGCTCATGCAGATGAACACCATTCCCGGCGCGACGCTGTTCTTCGTGGTGGCGGCGCTGCTAATCCTGAGCGGGCTGATCGGGGTGATCGTTCAGATGCAGAAAGAAGAGCCGCAGAGCGTCGAGCTGGCGGCGGACTCCGCGCCGCGCGAGCTGAAGGTGTACAAGAAGCACGAGTGCTCCATCACCCCGGAGCTGGTGGAGAAGTTCGCGCTCATCGAATCGACGCTCCTCGAAGGGATGCGCGCGCAGAGCGTGCCGGCCGAGTACGAGGCCCACGCGCAGCTCTCGCTCGTCGCCGACACCGCCGCCGCCAAGCCGGACGCGGGTGACGCGTTCCGGGCGCGGTGCGCGTCCCTCCTGTTCCTGGCCGAAGCGTTCCACAAGGCCCGCCACAAGCAGGAATCGTTCCGGCCCAGTTGGACGCCCAGCCCCACACAGCCGTGAGGTTCGATCGAGGCTCGCAAAGCGGTTGCAGGTGCGGGGCGCGTGTGGGAAACAGCACGCGCCCCGCGCCCATTTCACACGGAGGTTCGCCATGAGGTTTACTCGCCGGTACGCAGCACTTCTCGCGCTCCTGTTGGTTGCCACCGCGACCGCACAAGACAAGGGGACCGAGAACAAGTTGCCCGACGCGGTGACGAAGGCGCTGGAGAAGGCCGACGCCGTTGAACTGTACGCGCTGACCGGCGACCGGGCCGACAAGGAGAAGGACCAGGACAAGAACTGGCGCGGGTGGAAGAGCCTCGGGAGCACGAAGCTCACGAAGGCCGCCGACAAAAAGGCACTGTCCGGCACGGTGACGAAGGGCGTGGCCGAGGGCGACGGCGGCTCGCGCTGCTTCATCCCGCGGCACGGCATCAGCGTGACACACGCCGGCACGACCTACGAACTGGTGATCTGCTTCGAGTGCAGTTGGGTGTACCTGTACACCGACAAGGGCGACAAGCCGCAGGTGTTCATGACCACCGGCGTGCCGCAGAAGGCGCTCGACAAGTTCCTGACCGACGCGAAGGTGAAACTGCCGAAGGTGGAGAAGAAATAGCACCGCCCACGCTCCGCTGCGCGTCGCGGCTACACATTGCGCCGTTACCTCACACTCGTGGCGATCTCGTTGGGCCATGTCAGGTCGCTGCCGGCCTTCGCCAACTGTGCCTGATAGTCGGCGAGCAACTTCGCGTCCTTGCGGACCTGGCGCGGGACGCGCTTCTTCGCGGTGCAGAACGCCACCAGTTCCCCCACCGCTTCGCCGATGCTCCACTCGACCGGGTGCAGCCGGTAGCAGCCGTTGGTGACGTGCGTCGTGCCGATGTTCTTGCACGCCGGCAGCAGGTTCTCGACGCGCTCCGGGATCAGCGCGCCGAGCGGAATCTGGAACGGCAGCGAACTCACGTCGATGTAGTTGTCGCCGCCGCTGGTGGGGTGCAGGTCGATGCGGTAGCTCCCGGTGCCGACCGCATCCTTGAATTGTTCCGCGGTGAACTCGCCCGGCTTCTTGCCCAGCGCCTTCGCCCGTGCCTCGACGCCGACGTGGTTCTCGGTCACGGTGAACAGAGCCTTGATGCGCCGGCTCTCGCGGATGTACGGGGCCATCGCCATGCCGTGCGTGTCCTCGGTGCCGCACACGTCGCCGCGCAGCCGTAACCCCTTCCAGCCCTCCTTGCGCCCGCCAGGGTGCGGGGCTTCCGTTTGCATCCAGTAGAAGAGGCACAGGCTCAGTTCGCGCGCCGCGCCGATGGGATCGAACCCGTCCTTCACGTCCCCGTAGAGGTTGCCGCGCCAGTAGTCGTTCTGCGGCCAGTTGACGAGGCACACGTCGGACAGGCCGCTGTCGTCGGCGAAGTTCGATTTGGCGACGATGCGGCGGTACGTCCACAGGTTCAGCCCCTTGACCGCCGCGCCGGTCGGGTCGAAGCCGACCGCGCGCGGCTTGAGCGTTTGCGGGTCGGACATCTCCCACGACAGCAGCTTGCCGGGCCACGCCGGTTCCATCTTCGGGACGTAGTCGCGCCACTGCTTGTAGTTATCCGGCTTCTCGATGGTGTTGTCTTTGTCCTTCTCGTAGTCCATCGCGAAGCAGACGGTGAACGCCTGATGGTTCGCGGGCCTCGCCACCTCCGAGGCGTGCGGCTCGCGCGTGTCGCGCTGCGCTTCGGCTCCTGAAACGTGCTCGACCTTCGCCATTGGAAGCAACTCGCCGGTCTCGGTCGCGTCCACGAAGTACGGGGCGACCAGCGCGACCTTCCGGCGACGAACCCCCTCCAGACCGAGCACCGCGGCGATTGTGTCACCGTCGGTTTCGACCGCGACCGGCGCGAACGGCTGGAGCAACCGCACGCGGCCGGCGGTGATGTGCGGGGCGAGCATCTCCAGCAGCACTGCGAGCGCGACCCGCGGCTCGTGGCACAGGCGCGACACGTTCCCGCGACCGGGGTTCAGCTCCGGGTCTTTGGCGGCAGCTTCCGTGAGAGCGTAATTCCGGCGGTAGTAGTCGCGGACGCGCGTTCGGAACGCACGATAGGTTCGCGTGCTGCCGCGCTCGTGAATCCACGGGTGCTCGTCGGGCGGCACCGCTTGCGCCGTGAGTTGCCCGCCGATCCAGTCGTATTGCTCGGTCAGAATCACCTTCAGCCCGTTGCGCGCCGCGGCCAGCGCGCACGCTACCCCGCCGACGCCGGCCCCGACGACGACCACATCGGGCTTCAACTCGCGCGGCGCGGGTTCGTCGCGCCCGTAGGCCGGCAGAAGGTGCGCGAGCGGGGTGATCGCGGACAGGGAGAGGAACGCGCGGCGGTTCATGCGCAGCCTCCGGGCGCGGGCGAAGGGACTCCCTACGGTATCGGTTGGAACGTCCCGGTGAAAGCACCGCTTCTGGAAGTGTGGGTCGCGCGAATGCCGTTGCTGCCGCACGCCCCGGTAAATAACCTTCCCCTAACCGCGCTAATTCACTCACCCCCTACATTGAGAGCGCTATGGCAAAAGCCTCATCGTTCAGCCCGCTGCAACTGGCTTCCCCGATCCAGTTGATCTTCTGCCTGATCCTCTTCTTCCTCCCGTGGGTCGAACTGCAGTGCGTCCCGCCGAAGCAGTACCGGGACATGCCGAAGGAGCAACTGGAGCGGGTGAAGAAGGAGATGGGCGTCGACCCGACCAAGACGATCTCGTACGCGACCCAAAGCGGGTTCCAGATCGCGTCCGGAGAAGCGTCTCCCGGCTCCGACATTAAGAAGATGTCAGAAGGGAAAGGCTCGAAAGGCAAGCTCGACTTCGACGGCGACTCCAAAGGGAAGAAAGAGGACGGGTCCACCGCCCCGCTGCTGTATCTGTATCCCGTCGCGCTGATCGCCGGGATCGTCATCGCCTTCGTCCCCATACCGGGCAACATCCGCCGGCTGGTGCTGGCCGGGTGCTGTCTGTTGGGCTTCGGCGTCATCGGTCTTCAGGCGCTCATTGGCTTCCCGATCGAGAAGAAGCTCAAGGAGTTGGAAAAGGAGAAGGGGGGTGTACCCGCAATGGGCGGTTTTGGTGGGGGTGGGGGCGACACGACAAAGAAATCCGATGCGAAGGAAGAATCGCCGTTTCGAGTCGCCTGGAAGTTGCCGCTCTACCTGACGTTCTTGTTGCTCCTGGGAGCGGCCGGTACCGCGTTCTTCGTGCCCGGCGGCGGGGCGAAGGGCCGGAAGAAGCCGTACGGCTACGATGATGACGATGACGACGAGGACGACGACCGGCCCAAGAAGAAGAAGCGCCGCGACGACGACGATGACGAGGACGACCGGCCCAAGAAGAAGAAGCCGATGAGCCTCGACGACGAGGACGATCGGCCTGCGAAGAAGAAGCGGCGCGACGAGGACGATGAGGACGACGACCGGCCGCGCAAGAAG
>SXHE01000168.1 GCA_005773755.1 Planctomycetia bacterium | reverse complement strand
CGGCAGCAGCGGGAGCAGGCCGATGTTGCGGCAGTGGTCCGCGAGCCGCGCACGGTTCAGGTCCGGGTCCGCCGGGCCGCTGGCGCGCGCCGCGTCCGTGATGTGCGCCTGAACCGGTGCCAGGTCGAGCTTCGTACCACTCGCGCGGCCGAATATGCGTTCTGCGATGGTCACGGTTGGTTCCTCGACTGGTTCAAAGGGTCACGTCGGCGCGGGCTGCTTCCGGTCGAATAGCGCGTTCGCCAGCGCCGCGGCCATCGCGGGGTAATCGCTCATTTCCTTCACCACAACCACCCGCGCACCGGTCGCCTTGTACTGCTCCGTCCACGACGGGTCCGGGGCGTGGAGCATCAGCACGAAGTGCGGCGACTTGGCAATCGCCTCCGCGACGATACCGGCGTTGTCGGGCCGCGCGCGGTAGTTCGCGTTGAAGTCGTGGTCCGTGATGACGACGCGCACCGGCTGGTCGGTCGCGCAATCGGCCAGACTCTGGCGCAGCACGGGGAACGGGAACTCTGTACCGCCGCCGATGTACTGCATGAGGAACCGCGACAGCTCCACTTCCGAGCGACACCATTCGCTGTGCTGCGCCGTGGTGGTCGAGTAGAGCGTGACGCGCGCCCACCCGCCGGCCCGGATTGCGCCGGTGATGAGCACCTGCGCCGCCAGCGTCATCGCGTTGCGCGTGCGCCGCGGGTCCGGCATCGAGCCGCTCACGTCCAGGTACACCTCGACCCGCGGCTGCCACAGCGGAACCTCCCAGCCCTCCGCTTCCGCCACCTTCTGCCGTTTGAGCGGCATCGCGGCCCCGAGCTGCTCGCCGCGCTGGAGTAGCGTCGCGCCCCAGTCGATGTCGCGGACGGCGTCGCCGTCGTCCCAGTCATCGATGGTGGTCGGCGTGGTCGCCTAGCCGGTGCGCTCCTGCGGCGGCGGGACCAGGAAGAAGCGTTCCGCCTGCTGCCGGTAGTACGCGGCCATCGCTTCGGGCACGCGATTGGCGTCCGCGTCGCCCTGCCCCGGCAGCGCCGCGACGCGCCGGTCGGTGGCCTGCGCGTCGGTCATGCGCTCCGCCGTCTGCCGCGCGAGCCAGCCTTCATCGAGCGCACGGGCGACGGTCTCGCGCTCGCGGGCGTCGGGCGTGAGTGCGTCGGCCCAGTCCTCCGCGGTGGGGTCGCCGCAGTTGCACGAATACGGGTCGGCCGCGGTCGGCTCGTTGCCGTTGCGCAGGATCGCGTACCGCGAGACCACGCTCACGAAGTAGATGAACTGCGTGTAGACGTTCGGCCCCAGCGCGAACAGGGTCTGGCCCATCATCTGCGCCTCGGCACGATAGCCGGGGTACTCCCTGCCGAACTCAAGGGCGGTCTTCGTTCCCATGATCGAGCCGGGCGCGCGGCCCCAGCGCTCCTCGGACACCGTGAGGTAGAAGATGAACGCCGGGTCCGCGCGCCAGTTGTAATCCGCGGCGAACGACTGGTACACCTTGCAGATGTGCTCGCCGAACGGCACGCGCAGGGCGTCGTTAATCATCAGGTCGGAGAACAGGTTCGTGAGCGTGTAGTCCTTCAGAGGGAGCAGGCTGCGCTCGATCATCCGCATCCGGGCGTGAACCGCGAGCGTGCCCGGATAACGAACGTGGTGCCCGACCTCGTGCGCAAGGATTCCTTCGAGGCAACCGCACAGGTTCTTCTTGCGCACGAGCTGTAGGTCGAGCGAAACCTGCCGCGTGCTCAGGTCGATCTGCGCGACGCTGCCGCTGGCGGTGTTGTCCACCGGCGCGCCGAGCAGGAGGAACTTGGACCACACCGCTTGTGCCTTGGGCCACGCCGCGGCGACGGCCGCCGCGAGGTCGTCCGTACCGCCGATGATGGGCACCGGCAGCGGGGCCGGCTTGCGCCCGCGCCGCCCGGCGTACACTGCGGCCCGTCCGGTTCGTTAAGCGCGCGCAGGGCGCGCGCTTCCAGTTCGTCGGGCGTCTCCGGCTTCATGGTGCTCCTCGTGTGACTTCCCTACTCGCTCTCGATCACCCACAGTTTTTGGCTGTCCACGGCGCAGGCGGTAACGAACCCGGCCCGCGCGACGGTGTAGCCCTGACAGCGGCGGAGCGTCGGCACCTCCACCGCTTTCGTGCCAACGCGAACGCGACCGTCGTCGAACTGCACGCCCGGCAGCTTCCCGCCCTCCTCGTACTCGCCCAGTCCGGACAGCACGCCGAGCGGCTCGCTCTGTTGCCCGCGCCGCAGGTACACGCCGATCTGGAGCGCGGGCCGGTGGCGGTCTTCGACACACAGCACGGTGGGCGCGGCGAGGCGCATGCGCCCCGGTAGGAAATCGTCATGCGCCGCGCGCAGGTCGAGAACGGCCACGCGCAGCGCCCCGGTCCACGCGGCCGGCGGCGCGGGCGTCAACACCGGGGTCAGCGTGCGGACGAGCAACTCGTCGAGCGCTTCGAGCCTCGGCGTCGCGCGCACGCGGGCGTTCACGTACCGGTCCACCCACTGCGGCTCGCGGAGCAGCCCCTCGCCGAGGTTCCAGGCGTCCGCGAGCGCGCGGAGCCGGCGCTCCGGGGCAACGTCCGCGAGCCGGTCGGGAACCACTTCGACCACGAGCCGTTCGAGGAAGTTGGACCAGCCGCTCGCGCCGGGCGCGGCGCGCTTCACCAGCCCCGAACCGATGCCCTGTTGCACGAGCCGCAGGTAGCCGCCGAAGGCGGCGTCCGCGTCCGACTGTGTGCCGAGCCGCCGAGCCAGTTCCGCCGCCGGCCCTGCTGTTATCGCGTCGAACAGGGCCGCGTCCCAGCGCGCGAACGCCCGCCGGCCCTCGGTGCGAATCCGGTCAATCGTCGCGATGATGGTCATGTGCCAGACTCCCGTCGGTCGAGTTCGTTGCGGCACTTCACGTACAAGTCTTTCAGCAGCACGAGGTCGGAGTGCGTGACCGCGTTCAGCTCGGTTTCGCGGACGACTTCGTCCATGCGCTCGCGTACCGCGTGCAAGCGGCGGCCGAGGTCGGGTGTCGCCAGCGCGGGGATCGCGTTGCAGGTGCGGGCCAGTTCGAGCGTGCGCTTCCGCGTTGGCGCGTGGGCCGCTTGCTGCGCGACGGCGCGGTCGAACAGTTGCCACAGCCACGACACGCGGTCCGTCAGGAACACGCGGTTCTCCGGCTTCTGGAAGAACGGCGACTGCGGGTTCTGCGGCAGCTTGTCGTGCAGCACCCACGGCATCACGGCGCGGATGTCGTCCGCCCCGACTTCCGTTCGGCCGCGGAAGTACGCCAGTGCTTGAGAGAAGTGCAGCAGCGCCTGCGCGGCGCGGGGCGAGACGCCCGACTCCGTTTGCGTGCAGAGGTTCTCGCTCTTGTCCAGCGGGCAGTCTTCGGTGCAGACATGCCCGACCCGCTTGCCGGCCAGGTGCAGCGTGTCCTTCGTCTGGTATTCGAGCCGGTCCGAGGCGCGGCGGCAGAAGTCGAGCTGTCCGAGGAACAGGCCGATCAGGTCGCGCACGGCGGGTGACACGTGAACCGCGCGCACCTCCTTCGCGGCGGCGTCCAGTTCGTCCGGCGGGCACACCAGGTCCGCGGGGACGAACTCTTCCGGCGTTGCCCCCCCCGCGACGCGGTCCGCGAGTGTGTCGATCAGGCCGGGGTGCAGCGGCGGGCACCGTACCACGGCGTCGATGCGGTCCTTCAGCGCCTCGATCACCTGGAACGTGCCGCCGCCCTGGTCGTCGTTCGCGGTCAGGTACCACGCGCCAGGCCCGCACTCGACTGCCTGCTCGTACTGCTCCGCGTAGCCCTCGGCCATCAGCGACAGCAGCGCCGACTGCGTCTTCGTGGGGATGCGGTTGTACTCGTCGATGATCTTGACGCGCAAGGTGATCCACTGCCGCCAGCGCACATGAATCGCCTCCGCGGATTCGGCCTTTACCAGATCGCCCGGTAGCGGGCCGCCGAGCAGATCGGCGAGCGTGAGCTGCGGGTGGCCGTGCTGCACGCCCTTCCGCACGTCGGCCAGCGTCGCGCCCGCGAGCAGCGCCATGAGGGTCGCCATCGTAGTTTTGCCGCGGCCCGGCCCGCCGACGAACACCAGCCGGCGGTTCGTGACGAGGTTCAACAGCGGCATCAGCACGAACGAGGCGTACCCGCTGGAACCGGGCAGCTGGATGCGGCAGGTGTCGAGGCCGGTCGTGGTGTTGGTGCCGAACTCCATGTCGTGGTACGGGTCGAGCAGCGCGCGGGTGGCGATCCAGTCGTACGCGCGGCGGAGCTTCTCGGCGCGCCCGCTGGCGTGGACTTCGGCGAACTGTACCGAGCCGTCGGCGGTCAAACGCGCGCGGCCGTTCAGCCACGACCGCACCAGTTGCTGAGGGTCCACCTGCGGCTCCGATTGGGTGCCCTCAGCGGACCGCTGCGGGCTTGTGGACGAGGCCGTCTGCGATGTGTCGGTTGTCATTTGTGATCCTAACGCGACCCGGCCAACTCCGCTACATCATCACTCCCGCCTCTCTAATACGCCTGTGTCCGCGCGATTTGCGAGAATTGATGCGCCCGCGCGCACCACGAGCCGGACGCGCCAGCGTCCGGCTCGTCGTCGCGGCTCTGTGTTCGTTACCGCTTGGCAGCGGGGATCGTGGCTTTCGTGCCGGCGGCAACCTCCTTGTGCCGATACGCCCAGACGCGCTTGTCCTTGAAGCTGAACAGCACGACGACGTTGTGCTCCGGGTCGAAGTCCATCGCCCCGACCCACGGGTTGCCCGGCCCGTTCGCGGCCTTCAGGTCGGTCCAGGTGTTCGTCCGCACGTCGTAGCTCCAGGTGAGCGCGTCGTCCGGCCCACCGAACTGCGTCACCTTCTTCCCGCTGTGAAAGAGCAGCAACTTCTGGAACGGATCGTACACCAGCCCCGCGCCCGGAACGCCCTGCGGCTGCACCGCGGGTTGCATGTCCTTCCAGACGTTCTTCTCCGGGTCGAACGTCCACGTCTGCGCCGGCCGGCTGTCGAACGGCGGGATGTACACGACGAGCACCCCCGCGTCCTGATCGACCGCGGCCGTGGTGTGCGCGATCCCGGCGTGACGCGGGTAGTCGCCGTCCGGCTTCGTCAGCTTCTTCCAGGCCGACTCCGCGTGCGGGTTCTCCGCGCGCACGTCGAGCGCCCAGAAGTCTTTCGTCTTGAACGTCGGGTGCGTGAACTTGATCGGGAACAACAGCCCGTTTTTCCAGTCGCACGCGAGCCGCGTCGTTGCCTCGCCGTAGGGGGCCTCGTGAAGCGCCGACGCGCGGAAGCGATCCGTTGCGAGGTCGTAGCTACAGAACTTCGCGGACGGCGAGCGCGAGTGGTACTCGACCATGCCGAGTTGGTTGCCGGTGCCGCCGATGCCGTGGCGGATCCACGCCGCCTTCAGCCACGGGTCCCAGGTGCGGCCGACGGTGCAGCCGTTGCCGGGCCGCGTGTCGCCCCACCCGGCCATCAGCTCGATCGGCCGGCGCTGGACGAACTGTTCCGTGCCCAGGTCGAACGCGGTAAGTTCGTTGTTGTAAGGGCCGGTGCAGCCGCCGTACCGGAAGTACAGGCGGTTGGCCGCGTCGTAGTTCCAGCCGATCTCGCCCCAGCCCTGCGCCTGCACGGTGATCTTCAGATCGACCCACTTGTTGACGGGAAAGTCCGCGCCGAACCGCGGGTTCCGCGGCTGATAGACGAGCGCAGGAATCCCCGCGTCCGCCTTGCGGAACGCTGCCGCCGCGGCACGCGCGTCCTTCGTGTCGATCTGTTCAAGGCCGTCGGCCGCTACAGCGCGCACGAGCCGCGCCTCGTCCTTGTCCTCCGCGAGCGTCCTCAGGCGCGATTCCGCTTTGGTTCCGCCGATGCGACCGAGTGCGAGGACCGCGGCGTGCCGGCGGTGCAGACTCTTGTCCGCACTGGCGTCGAGCAGTGCGTCGAGCGCGTCCGCGGTACCGATGTGCCCGAGCGCCTTCGCACTGCGAAACGCCAGCGTCGCGGATTGCACCTCGTCCTTCATCAGCAGTTTGGAAAGCGCAGCGACCGCTTTCGGTCCGCCGATCACGGCGAGCGCGTCGATGGCATCGCGGTCGCCTTTTTCGGCCAGCGGGATGATGAGGTCGAGCGCCTCGCGCCCGGCCTTGCGCGCGGTGACGAGGCACACGGTCTGCTCGTTGAGATACGCCCCGGTGAGCGCAACGAGGTCGTCGCCCCAGCAGCTCGTTTCCAACCCGCGGACAATGAACGGCCGCAGCGCTTTCGGCATCAGGTCCTTGACCGCGCCGCGCACGCGCTCGCCGCCGCTGGTCGCGAGGTTCCGCTGCACCATGCCCGGATACCAGAACTGCTGGAGCTTCGTGCCGGTCAGCCCGATCAGTGCTTCGGTCGCGTCGTCGTGCCCCAATCGCGACCACGCCGCGAGCGTGTCAGCCCGCCAGACCATCTCCTCCCATCCGCTCTGCTTTTCGAGCTTGGGCAGCTCCTCAAGAATCTTCGCGATTGCGGCCTTGCGGTCGGTCGCCTCCTTCGGTGCCGGCGGGATCGGCTTCCATTGTCGCCCCGCGAGTTCCTTCCGGGGTTCGAACTGGTACTGCTGCCGCACTTGCAGAACAGCCGCGGCGCGGTCGGTCCTTGTCGTAAGGAGCGCGGCCTCCGCCGAGTTCTGTTGGCAGATGAGGATGCGCAGCGCGACCGCGCGCACACGGGGATACGGTGAATTCAGTAGCGCCATCAACTCGACTTTCGGCGGGAACGCGACCGCGAGGCCGACGCGCCCCTTGAGCGCGGGTGAGACGCGCTCGTCGCGCCCGAGCGGAATGTCGGTGAGCAGCGTGTCGAGGGCCTGGGCCGCGGCCAATGAGACGGCTGGCTCTTTGCTCGCGAGCGCCTCCGCAAGTACTGGCACGGCTCGCGCGTCGCGCGACCAGCCCAGCTCCCACGCGGCCTCGGTGTCGCCCTTCGCGAGCGCCGCGGCCCACTCCTTGAACTTCGGGTGTTCGCGGTGAACGACCACGACGCCGTTCGACCCGGTCCAGTTCAGCTTCCATTGCCTGCAGGCCTCGTCGAGCGCGGCCTTGTGGGTCAGGTCGCCGCCGACCCACGCACGCCCGGCCAGCGTTTCGGGAATCGCCCATTGGATGCCGTCGCGCGCGGCCAGCACCGGCAGCAGTTCGTGGGGCGAATACCACGCCTTTTCAAGCGGCGCGGGCTGAACGGGTGCGAGAGCAACGAGCAAGAGAAGTGCGTTCATGGGGAGGCTCCGGGGAGGGAGGGCCGCCGCATTCTACTCGCCCGTGTTGGGGAGTGTGAGTTGTTGTTCGCCGCGCGCCGCGGCATCGGCGAACGCCGCCGCGATCACGATCCGCGCGCACGCTTCCGCGTCCGAGCCGGCGTTGTGGTGGATCAGGCCGATGCCGAGCCGCCGACACACGGCGGGCAGGTTCGCGGGCTTCATCGCCCACTTGCGCCGGGCTACCTGCACAGTACACACGAAGGGCAGCGCCGGCACCGCGAGGCCGTGCGCGGTGCAGCACTCCGCCAGCACGCGGCGGTCGAATGAGGCGTTGTGCGCCGCGAGGAACGTCGCACCGTCGAGGAGCGGGGAGACCCGCGCCCAGGCGTCGCGGAAGACGGGCGCGTCCTTCACCATCGGCCAGGTGATGCCGTGGACGAAGGTGAACAGAATGTGCTCGCGCGGCGGGCGGATGAGAAGGGTTTCGCGGGCGACGATCTTCAGGTCTTCGACGCGCACCAGACCGACCGCGCACGCGCTGTCGGGGCCGTTGTCCGCGGTCTCGAAGTCGATCGCCACGAACGGCCGGTCGAACGGCGGCAGCGGAGTTGGCTCTTTGCGGCTTCTTGCCATGTCGCCAGTATACGCGCGTCCGCGGTTCAGTACAGCGCCTTGATCGGCTCGCCCTCGCACCGCAGCGCGGGCCGCCCTCCCCGGCGTTCAGGTCGGTGCGCAGCGGCAACCCCAGCAGGTGATAGAGCGTCGCGTGGATGTCTTCCGGGGCACACGCGCCGTCGCGCGGGTACGCGCCGATCTTGTCCGACGAGCCGAACACAACGCCGCCCTTGATCCCGCCGCCCGCCAACAGCGCGATGTAGCAGCGCGGCCAGTGGTCGCGACCGCCTTCACCGTCGGCTCGCGGCGACCGGCCGAATTCCGCGAGCCACACCACAATCGTCGATTCCAGAAGCCCACGGTCTTGCAAGTCTTCGAGCAGCGCGCTGAGCGCGGAATCGGTTTCGCCCAGGTTCTTCTCGATCTTGGGGTACGTCCCCTCGTGCGTGTCCCAGCGCTCGTTGTTCTTCTCGTTCGCGTCGTTCACCAAGACGAGGCGCACGCCTGCCTCGATGAGTCGGCGACCGAGCAGTACGCCCTGGCCGAACCGCGTGCGGCCTCGACGCCGCGGCGCTACGCGTCTACGAAGCGAAGGCCGGGATGAATGACTTTTTTACGACCGGCTCGCCGTGCGGAGAAGGATGCCCAGCCCCCCGAAGGGATCAACTGAGACTTTGAGGGCGAAGCCGAGATGAAGTGCCGGTTCCACAAGTTGTGCCTTGTACATGATCACGGCTGACGAGAGGGGCGAATGATGCCCGCTGGTTCGAGGATCACCTATTTGGGCACGCGGCCCGCCAGTCGCACATCCGTCCCGACAGGTCGTTCCGAAAAAGCGATACTTGTTAGGTGTTACGCAGTCCGGGGTCTTGGAAAGCCGATTCGCGGTCGGGCCAAGTAGGTCCGGACCGCGTCCCGAATGATGGCGGTTTTGGCCTCCACCCAACTGATCCCTTTGGCGAAGCAATGGGCCTCGAATCGCAGG
>SXHE01000167.1 GCA_005773755.1 Planctomycetia bacterium | reverse complement strand
GGGCCGAGGGCGTGGCCCCGGACCCGGCGGTGCTGGCGTTTAGCGAGACCTACGGGGGGTAGCGCGCCGACCTCAGGGACGGGGGCGAAGGCCGGAGCGGGTGAGGGGAAAGGCTGTAGCCGACCTCAGGCCCGTGTACTCGGTGAAGTTGCTCGGTTCGCTTGGCGAACCCCTCCCCCGGCCCCTCCCCTGTGCGGGGAGGGGTGGTTTCGCGATTGAAGAACCGGGAAGCAACCCGGCGCGCGGCAAGTGAAACGCGCGTGCTCCCCCTCCCCCAGAGGGGGTCGCAGGGGGAACCTTGGGTTCCCCCTCTCGTACAGGGAGGGGGCCGGGGGGAGGGGTTAAGCCCAAACCGGCCACCCACAGCGGTTTGTGTAACGGAAGCCGGCTGTAGAACCGAAGTAACACGATCCCGTGTCACTTCTTCGCCGGGTGCAGCACGAGGTCGAACGTGGGCCGCGTGCGTCCGTTCGCGAACGTGACGCCGGCCGGCGCGAACGCGATGTTGTCCGGGTGGCTGCGGTCGCGCTCGTACTTGCACGCCAGCGCCGTGATGCCGTACTCGGCGAGCGGCTTCACCTCGCCCGCGTCGCACACGCCGTTGCCGTTGGCGTCGTGCCACAGCGCGAGGCCGTCCAACTCCTTGCCGGTCAGCTTGCCGTCGCCGTTGTCGTCGAGCGCGGCCAGCGCGTCGTAGCCGGTTTCCCAGAACAACCAGAACGTGACGCCGCCGAACATCTGCAGCGCGGACGTCACCTTGCCCGTGCGCTTCGGGTCGTGGACCAGCCACGCGGCCTTCGCGTTGATCCACGTCCACTCGCGCCTCAGGCCGGAGCCGTCGGCGTCGAACGCCACCTTCGCCGCGCGGTTCTCGATGTCGGCCGCGGTCAGGCCGTCGGCCAGCGGGATCGCGATGGGCGTGACCGCGCGCGGCAGCTTATTGAGCTGCGCCATGCGGTCCTTGAACGTCGCGATCTCGTCCTTGTCTTTCTCTTTGTCGAGCAGCGGCGTGAGGTAGCCCGCAACTTCCGGCGTGTAGACGTGCGAGCCGGGGAAGATGCTCTTGAGCTTCTGGTCGCTCTCCCAGCCCTTTTCCGCGACCGCGCGGAGCGCCTTGATGGCCTCGTCCTTCTTGTCGGTCTGCGTCAGCAGCCACGCCCGGCCGAGCTGCGAGCGCAGGTCTTTGGGGTCGAGTTTGATCGCGTCGTCGTACAGCTTGATGGCCTTGTCCAGGTGCTCCTTCGCGGCCTTCAGTTTGTCCTTGTCGTCGGTCTTGACGACGGTGCGGAACGGGACCAGCGGCGGCTCGTAGCCGAACCAGATTTCGTCCGGCTTCTTGACCGGCACCGGCACCTCTTCGGCCCGCAGCGAGTACGCCATCGCGTGCAGCCGTGCGAGGTTGAGCACGGCCGCGGCGTCCTTCGGGTTCTTCTTGATGGCCTCTTCCATGTTCTTCATCAGGCGCTCGACGGGCACCTTCTCGACCTCGACGCGCAGGAAGATCGCGCGGGCGAGATCGGCCGACGCGAACACCGCGACGGCAACCAGCGAGTAGCGGAACGCAGACATGAGGGTTCCTCCGGCAGATGGGACGACGCCCGCGATGATACGCGACCGCGGCCCCGACCTCAACGATGCGCTTGACCCGCCCCGCGTGTCTGCTTACCATTGTCTTCATCCCGCCTGAACGCGCTTTACGGTTCGCACACTCAACCGCCCACCACCCGGAGACCCTCCCCATGCGCCGGCTCGTGTTCGGCCTCGTGCTTTTCGCCGCGTGTGGAACGGCCGCGGCGCAGCCCCCGCCCGGCCTGCCGTCGCCGCGCGTGCAGCACGTGTTCCCGCTCGGCGTGAAGGCGGGCACCACGGTGGAAGTGACCGTGACCGGCACCGACATCGAGGAGCCGGAGAAGCTGCTGTTCGCGCACCCGAACATTAAGGGCGAGTACATCGTTCCGGCGAAGGACATGCCGGACCCCAAAGACCCGAAGAAGACCGTGCCCGCGCCCAAGACCAACCCGGCCGGGCCGCACAAGTTCAAGGTGACCGCGACCGGCGACGTGCCGCCGGGCCTGTACGACCTGCGGTTCGTGGGCAAGTGGGGCGCGAGCAACCCGCGCTCGTTCGCCGTCAGCGACCAGACCGAGATCGCTGAGAAGGAACCGAACAACGATGTGCCGGACGCTCAGAAGCTCGAACTCGGCACCACCGTGAGCGGCGTCATCTCCGCGCCGACCGACGTGGACTACAGCAGCTTCGCCGGCAAGAAGGGCCAGCGCATCATCGTGTCGTGCCTCACGTCGTCCATCGACAGCAAGGCCTCGCCGATGCTGGAGGTATACGACACCAGCGGGCGCAAGCTCGCGGTGAACCGCAACTATCGCGACAACGACGCGCTGGTCGATCTGGTGCTACCGGCCGACGGCGAATACCTCGTGCGGCTGTGCCAGTTCACCTACACCGTGGGCGGGCCGGACTACTTCTACCGGCTGAGCATCAACACCGCGCCGTACATCGACGCCGTGTTCCCGCCGGTCGTGGAGCCGGGCAAAGCTACACAGGTGACGATCTACGGCCGCAACCTGCCCGGCGGCGCGCCAGCCGACGGCCACACCGCGGACGGCCGCCCGCTCGAGAAGCTGACCGTGAGCGTCACGCCCCCGGCCGACGCGCTGGGCAAGCTCACCAGCGGCAGCCGCATCGACCCGACCAGCGCGCTGCAAGACGGCTTCGCCTACACGCTGAAAGGGCCGACGGGCACCTCGAACCCGGTGGTGATCTACCTCGCGCGCGACAAGCTGACGGTCAAGACCGCGCTCGCGAGCACGCCGGAGACCGCGTTCGCTCTGACCGGACCGGGCGAAGTGGCCGGGTTCCTCGCCAAGCGCGGCGAGCGCGACTGGATCGCCTTCACAGCCAAGAAGGGCGACAAGTTCGCCATCGACCTCGCGGCCGAGCGCGTCGGCGCGAGCGGCGATTTCTTCTTCTCCGTGCGCGACGGCAAAGACCCGAAGCGCGACCTGAGCGGCGAGCAGGACGACGACGCCGACACGCTGCACCCGTTCGGGTTCTACTCGCGGACCAGCGACCCCGGTGCGTACACGTTCACCGCGCCGGACGACGGCAAGTACTTCATCGTGGTCGGGTGCCGCGAGTCCGGCTCACTCAGCGGCCCGAAGGCCGCGTACCGGCTCCGCGTCGGCCCGCCACTGCCGGACTTCCGCGCCGTGGTCATGCCGTACAGCCGGTTCTACCAGACCGGTTCGGCCGCGTGGCAGGGCGGCACGCAGGTGTACTACGTCTTCGCGCACCGCATGGACGGCTACACCGGTTCGCTCGAAGTGGCGGCCGAAGGGCTGCCGGCGGGCGTGACCGCGCAGCCGCTCACCGTCGGCCCGGCGGCGCGCTGGGGCACGCTGGTGCTGAAGGTCGCGCCGGGCGCGGCCCCCGCGACCGCGGCGCTGACCGTGAAGGTCACGGGCACCGACAGTGCGGGCAAGGCGCTCGTTCGCAACGCCCGCCCCGCGTCGATCACCTGGGGCACGAACCAGCCCGACCAGAACATCCCCGTTGTCGCGAAGCTCGACCAGTCGCTGGTGATCGCGGTGCGCGGCGAGAAGGCCCCGTTCAGCATCACCGCGGACATCCCCAACGCCACGATCAAGCCGCCGATGGGCAAGGAGGAGAAGGCCAACGGCCCGGTCATCGTGCTGCGCCAGGGCGACAAGGCCAGCGTGCCGGTGAAGGCGGAGTGGGTGGTCGCGGAGAAACCGAACATCACGCTCACGGCGGAACCGCTGCTCCAGCAGATCCAGAACCAGCCGGTCACGGCCACCATCGCCGGTCAGCCGACGAAGGACAAGCCGGACGTGGTCGTGAACCTGGACGCGAAGACCAACGCCGTGCCCGGCGCGTACACGCTGTTCCTGCGCGGCGTGTCGCAGGTGCCCTTCATCAAAGACCCGATGGCGAAGGGCAAGGGGCCGAACGTGCCGGCGGAAGCCTTCAGCACGCCGATCCGGGTGCTCATCATCCCGAACGCGGTGGTGAAGCTGACGCCGGGCGCGCTGCCGGGCAACACGGTCAAGATCGGCACGCCGGGCGAACTGGTGGTGAAGATCGACCGGCAGTACGATTACGCGGGCGAGATCAAGGTGAAGTTCGAACTGCCGAAGGGCACCACCGGCGTGACCGCGGCCGAGGTGACGATCCCCGCGGGCAAGGACGAGGCCAAGCTGATGCTGACGGCCGTAGCCGGTACCAAGCCCGGCCAGGTTTCGAACGCGACCATCACGGCGACCGCGCTCTACGCCGGCAAGTACACAATCACGACCGAAGCGAAGGTGAGCTTCAGCGTGACCGAGGAACCGAAGAAGAAGTGACCGCGATGCGACCCCGTTGGGGTCGCCGCTAAACGACAATCGCAACCATACGAACCCACAAGCACACTAACCCACAAGGGTGATTCCCATGCGCCGAATCGTTGCGTTCAGCCTCGCCCTCGCGCTGCTCGTTGCGGCCAGCAACGCGCAGGAGAAGAAGGACGAGCCGCCGAAGAAGAACCCGTTCCCGGCGATCCTGCCCATCGACCTGAAGCTCAAGGAGCCGGTCGAGTACAACACGGACATCGCGCCGATCTTCGAGAGCAAGTGCTTCGTGTGTCACTCGGGCAGCGTGACCGAGGGCAAGTACGACATGAGTACGCACGGGAACGTGCTCAAGGGCGGGAAGAAGCGCGGCGACAAGGTCATCGTGCCGGGCAAGTCGGCCGAGAGCTTCCTGTACCTGTCGTGCAGCCGGCAGGTCACGCCCATCATGCCGCCCAAGAGCGAGGAGCCGCTGAACGCGAGGGAAGTGTCGCTCATCAAACTGTGGATCGACGAGGGAGCGAAGGCCCCGACCAAGACCCGCATCAAGGACCGGGTGATCCCGAACCTGCCGCCGGCGCTGGTGAAGCCGGTGCGGGCGGTCGCGGTGGCCCCGGACGGCAAGAGCGTGGCCGCGAGCCGCGGCAACCAGGTTCACATCTTCGAGCTGAAGACGATCCCGGCCGTCGCGAAGGGCGGCAAGGACACGACCGAGTGGAACTATTCCAAGTCGCTGTTCGACCCGCAACTCAAGACCCCGGACGGCAAGACCGCGAAGGCCGCGCACGTCTCGCTCGTCGAGTCGATGGCGTTCAGCCCGGACGGGAAGACGCTCGTCACCGGCAGTTTCACCGAGCTGACCATCTGGGACGCGGCTAAGGGCGAGCCGAAACTGCGCGTCAGCGGGTTCGTGGACCGCGTGTGCTGTATCGCGTTCTCGGTGGACGGCAAGCGGTTCGTGACGGGCGGCGGGGCCGCGACCGAGGACGGCGAGATCAAGGTGTTCGACGCCGACACCGGCAAGCTGTTCACCGAGATCAAGGCCGGGCACTCGGACACGGTGTTCGGGGCCGCGTTCAGCCCCGACGGGAAGTTGCTCGCCACCTGCGGCGCGGACAAGTTTGTGAAGGTGTTCGAGCTGCCGACCGAAGCCGGCAAGCCGGCGAAGTTCATCAAGTCGTTCGAGGGCCACACGCACCACGTCATGGGCGTTGGCTGGACCCCAGACGGCAAGAAGCTGGCGAGCTGCGGCGCGGACAACTTCGTGAAGGTGTGGGACTACGAGAAGGGTGAGAAGATTCGCGACATGCAGGGGCACCAGAAGCAGGTGACCTCGCTCGCGTTCGTAGGCAAGACGGCGCAGTTCCTGACCGGCAGCGGCGACAACAGCGTGCGGATGTGGAACGCGGACAACGGCGGCAACGTCCGCAGCTTCGCGGGCGCGGCCGACTTCGTGTACGCGGTGAGCGCCAGCACCGACGGCCTGATCGTGGCGAGCGGCTGCGAGGACGGCGTGGTGCGCGTCTACAACGGCACCAACGGCACACTGCTCAAAGCCGGCCTCCCGCCCGACGCCGAACCGAAGAAGGACGAGAAGAAAGAGGAGCCGAAGAAGAAGTAGTGCGCGGAACGAGCGCCCCTTAAGCGAAGGCGAGCGCGCCACCTGTGCGAACAGGCGGCGCGATCGCCTTTCGCGCTTGACCTTGACCGGTTCGCACCACCTCCGCTATCGCACCACACATCCACCACGATCCTCACGCCAGTAGCCCGGATGCGGCCCAACCGCGGAGGTTTCCGTGTTGAAGCGCAAGTGTTTACCCGTCCTCGCCGCCGTCTTGCTCGGCGGGTGCGCGCACGGCTTCGACCGCGACGCGCTCCGCGAGCGGCTCAACGACGGCACGCTCCAGTCGCCCGACGCCGCCATCGTGGAGGCGCGCGGGCTCAAGCCGCAGCTCCGGTTCCCGTGTCGCGTCGCGGTGTACCTCAAGCCGTCCGGCGACCGCGACTGGCGCTGGACCCCCGAAGACAAGGCCGCGATGGAACACTGGGCGGCGGTGCTCAAGAAGGAGGGTATCGCCGCGGACGTGTTCCCGCTGCCGGACCTGCTGACCGGCAAGGGCGACGTGAAGGAATTGCGGCTCGCCGCGGCCAAGTGCGGGGCCGACGCGCTGTTCGTGATCCACGGCGCGGCCCAGACCGACAGCTACAAGAACTTCGCGGCCGTGCTGAACCTCACCGTCGTGGGCGGCTACGTCGTGCCCGCCAGCCACAAGGACACGCTGTTCCTCGTCGAGGGCGTGCTGATGGACGTGGACAACGGCTACGTCTACACGGGGATGCAGGCCGAGGGCGTGGGGAAGATCGTCCGGCCGACGTTCGTGATCGAAGAGCGCGACTCGATCGCGCTCGCGAAGACGAAAGCCCTCACGCAGTTCGGCGAGGAAGTGCTGACCCGGATGCGCGCCCTGGCCGCAGCGCCGCCGGCCGTCAAACCGACGCCCCGCGCGCTCGTGTCCGACATCAACGCCCGCGGCACCACACCGGGCCTGACGCCCGCGGGCACCTACGCCCCCGATCTCGGCGTGCCGATCCACACGAGGGGTCACGCGCCCGATTCCGACCCACCAGGTCGCTTCATCAGTTGGGGGGATAGCCGCGACTTCCACCGCCTTAAACCGGTTTCATTCGACGCGGGCGTGATGAGCGGCATCACGACGCCGAAGCCGTAGGTCTGCTGCGCTACGGTTTCGTCCGTCACCGCACGTCCGCAGTGAGGTTGTCGAGAACCTGCTCTAGCGCCAGGAACGTAGCACGCACGCGGCCCAGCACGTCGGCATCGACCTCGCCTTCGGGCAGGTTCCAGCGGGCCACGGCCGGGTGGGTCGTGAGCTTGGCTTGGGCCGCTTCGACGAGCTTCGCGTCGTTCAACCGCCGGCCGCAGGCGCGCCGGATCAGGTGACACGCGAAGTCGAGGTCCGCCAGCGCGGGCGCGGCGGTCGCCTTCTCGCTCACGTTCCGAACCACCGCTTCCGGAAGCGCGGCGACGAACTTATCGGCCGCGAGCGGCAGCACCGCCCACGCCACCGTCTCTTGTGCGGTCGCGTTCGGTGCGGCCCTGATTGCCAGCGGCAGCACATGCGCCGCCACGCACTCCGCGTAGTCCGCTTTGCGGTCCGCGAGCAGCAACAGTTGCGACAGCGCCAGCGCCGCCGAGAGCCGGTCGGCATCGGTCCCGGCGGTCAGGTGCTCGCGGAAGTACGCGGTGCCGTCGCCGATCAGCTCCAGGCTGACGAACGCTTCGGCGATGAACCGGTGCCGCGCGGTGATCGCGTCGAAGTCCGCACGCGCCGCGCGGTCGGCGTCGGCCGCCGGGCCGAGCAGGTTCGGCGGAATCTGGCCGGGCGCGGCCCAGTGTGCCGAAGCCGGGTCGAACCGATCCCACGCCGCTTTCGCGTCGGCCGCGCGCCCGGCCTTCTGGAGCGCGATCGCGCGGAACGCCATCCAATCGGCTTTCGCGTCGGCCTTCAGCCCGGCCGCGGCCCGGTCGAACCGCTTGAGTGCCGCGTCGGTGCGCCCGGCGCGCAGTTCGACGTGCCCGATCTGCGCGTGCTCGGTGCCGTTTACCGGCAGCCAGTCGAGCGTGGCCGCGTCCGGGTCGATGAGCGCCGCGGGGTCGCCCGGTCGCATCCCGGCAAGTCCGACGGTCGCGAGGCGGTGCGGCGGCTCGACGGTCAGCCACACCGACAGCCGGGCTTCGTTCGGTGCCCAGTGCGGGAACGTGGCCCGCAACCCGGACACCAGCACCTGCTCGTTCGCGCCGTCCGCGTCGGCGGCACGAACCGCGGTGCGCGCGTGCGCGTTCGGCACGAACAGCGCGGCCCACTTCGCACCAGCGGCATACGGCAGCGGGTCGCGCGTTACATAGGCGACGCGCGTGCCGGCCGCGTTCCACCCGGCGAACGCGAGCACCGGCGCGTTCGTCAGCTCCTTCTGCCAGCCGGCCGCGCTCACGAGGCCGAGCCGCGTGCCGTCGAGAACGCCGATCTTGGTGCCGTCCGGGTGCCAGTGCATCACCATCGGCGCGGCGTAGGGCTGTGTTCGGGCGGAGCGGAACCACGTCGCCGGCTTTCGCGTCGCGGTGTCGCACACGCGCACCGCGTCGCCGCTGACGAAGGCGAGCTTCGTGCCGTCGCGCGCCCACCGCGGTAGCGCCCGGCGCAGGTCTTCGAGGTTCGCGGTTTTCGGCGCGGAACCGAGCACGTCCCACCACGCACCGTTCGCGCCTTCGACCCACAGGCCGCTCGCGCCGGTCGCGCCGCCGAGCACCACGCACCGCCCCGGGCCGCCCGTCCCGATCGCGATGTTCTCCGCGGCCGGAAGCGGAACGTCGGTCGTCTCGCGCGCGGCCAGATCGTAGGTGCGCAGGCGGTGGCGCGAGCCGTCGCGCTCGACGAAGTCGAGCCGCCCGCCGCGCGGGTGCCAGCACACGCCCAGCCCGGTGGCGACGTAGGCCGCGTGTCCCGCGGTCGCGTCGAACAGCTTCCGCGGCTCGCCGCCGCTGGCCGGGTCGTGAAGGTAGCAGGTGTAGCGGACGGGGAACTCGGCGTAACTGCGACCGACGGCCGGCGCGTCGCCGGTCAACTCTCGCTTCGTGCCGTCGAGCGACCGCGCGACGGCAAACACCATCCGCGTGCCGCCGGGTTCCCACGCGGGCGGGCTGGTGGCGATGTCGCCCGGTTGCGGGTCGTAGACGCGCGTCGGCGCACCGGTCTTGGCGTCGGTGACGAAGACGCCGTTGTTGCCGTGCTGG
>SXHE01000166.1 GCA_005773755.1 Planctomycetia bacterium | reverse complement strand
GCGCCGGCGGGCAGCTCGCCGCTCTTGGCGGTGCCCTCGAAGATGCCGGTGTGCGGGCCGGTTTCAGTCAGCGTCACGGTCACGGTGTCGCCGCTGGCCGCGACCAGCTTCAGGGTGATCTTGTCCGGCTGGTCACTCACGTCGCGGTCCGCGTCTTTGACGCGCAGGTACATCAGGTTGCCGGGCTTGATCTGGTCCTTCGGCCGCGCCAACCCGCGGCGCAGGTCTTCGGGCTTGTCGCCCATCGCCTCGCGCTCGAGCTTCTTGCCGAACGTCTCTTCATCGTCGTCCGTGATCTTGCCCGATCCGATGTCGAGCCGGGCGTCGGCCGCGATCCGGATCTCGGCGTCTGGCAGCGGCGCGTCCTTGAACTCCTTCTTGAACTCCGGTGGGTAGTCGACGCGGATCACGTCCTTGCCGGTGAGTTGCAGGATGCGGTCGTTCTTGTTGGCCGCGCCCAGGCGCGTTTCGAGGTCGGCACGGAACAGGCCCTTGCCCGCGCCGCCGCTGATGAGGTAGATGGTTTCGGTGTCGCCGCCGGGCACCGTGGTCACGAGCACCGGGATGCGGTTGTGCCCGCGGCTCACGCCCAGGTCGCTGTCCTGCACGACGATGGACAGCGGTTCACCCGGCGTGTGGAACTTCTTGCTCGCGCGCCCGAGCCGGCCGACCGTGCGGAGCAGTTCGAGCTGATCGACGTACCGCTGCTCGGCCCCGTACACCTCGGACAGGTTGTAAAGAGCCTGGTTCGCCAGCTCGATGTTCGGCACGCGCTCGAGCACGCTGCGGAAGATGGCGCGGGCCTCGTCGCGGTCGCCGCGCCGACTGGCGAGCACCCCGCGCAGGAACTCGGCCCGGATCACGATGTCGCGGTCGCGGTTGCCGGCCAGCCGCTCAAACACCTGTTCGGCCTGGTCGTACACCTTCTGTTCCATGTACGTTTCGCCGATGCCGAAGTCGGCCTCGACCGCCAGCGGAGTCTTGCCGTAGCGGTTCAGCAGCGTCGTGAACTCGGCCCGCGACAGGTCGTACCGCTTTGCCTTGAAGTAGTTCCGGCCCAGCAGCAGTTGGACGCGGGCCTTCTCGCCGTCGTCCACTTCCTTCAGGTCGGCGTTCTTGATGAGCCACGCGCGGAGCGCGTCCTCGACGCGGGTGTGGTTCACGTCGCCGCCGGCCGCGATGTGGTTCTCGCACACGAACACCAGCAGATCGACGGGCACCTCTGCCCGGTGGGTGTCGAACAACTTCTGGTTGGCGAGGTACGTCTCGAAGGCAAGTTTCTGGTCGCCGAGCCGCAGTTGCAGTGCCGCGGACAGCAGCGGGGCGATGGGCGATTTCTCGTCGATGGCCGCGCCGCCGGCCGCACCGAGCCGGGTGTACGCCTGCGTGAGCAGGTCGCGCCCGGTCTTGCGCCGGCCCTCGTCCAGGCCGGGGAAGTGGCCCAGCATCCCGCTCATCATCGTGGACGCCGCCATGTAGTCCTTGCGGCCCATCGCGGACTGCACATAGGGCGTGAGGTAGTCGAAGTCGGTCGTGTCGCCGTAACTGATGACCGCGGTGTCGGCGAGCGCGAGCAGCCGCTTCATCGGCGGCACCTTCGCCGCCGGGTCTTCCATCTCGACCAGCGCCGCGAGGCCGACCATCGACGAGCGGTTGATGTTCAGGTCGCGGACAAGCGTGAACAGCTTCGTCTTCATCGCCGGAGTGATGACGACGAGCTTCGGGTCGACCTTCACGTCGGGCGCGGGCGGCACGAACGCACGATAGGTCGACACCCAGCCGCTAATCTGCGACCAGTCGCTTTCGGGGGCCTGCCCGCCGAACGCGCGGTCGCGGACCTTGTCGGCCGCGGGCACCAGCAGCCGGGCCGCGGCGTCCACGTCGCCGGCCTTGATGAAGTAGTCCGCCCGCATTACGGCGAAGCTGAAGTGCCAGCCGCTGTCCTTCGCGAGGAACGTGTCGATGAACGCCGGCTTCTGCGCGTCGGGCTGGAGCGCGACGAGCCGCGTTGCGCACTGCAGGTAGTCGTGTGTGTCCGGATTGCCGGTCAGGGCGCGCTCCCAGCACTCCTTCGCCTCGACCTTCAGCCCCAGCGCGGTGAGCGTGTCGCCCATCGACGCGGCCGAGCCGTTGTCGTAGCCGAACTTGTCGAACATCTTCTTCGTCCACGTCCACGATTGCGTGGCAACGACGTTGTCCTTGAAGTGCCCGGCGACGACGAGCAGCCGGCGCGCGAGATCGCTGTTCGCGCTCGTCGGTTCGAGCTTCAAGAGCAGCGGGGCCGCATCGCGGAACGAAGCCGGTTTGGTGTAGTCGGTGGCGTGTTGCAAGTACGCGACGGCCGCGTCGTAGGACTTCGGCAACCGCACGGTCCAGGCCTTCGCCACGTCGATGCACTTCAACCGCTCGGCGTCCGGCGAGTAATGCCGCAGGTAATACTGCTGCTGGTAGAACAGGTCGTTGGCGAGGTCGTCGGGGTACGCGGCCACCTTCGCGGGGTCGGCGAGCAGTTTGGCGCGGGCCGCGCCCGCGGGTGCGCCCCAGGTGTTCGCCGCCACAGCGGTCTCGTAGACCGTCCAGTCGACGTTCGCCGGCTCCTTGTTCGACGCGGCGAGCGCCACCTGCCCGGCCTGCGCGCGCTTGGCGAGGTCCTTGTTCGCGAGCCGTCCCTGAACCCAGTTGGCGAGCGTGGCGCGATACGTCAGCACCCAGGGGAACTTGCGCCGGGCTTCGACGATCCGCGCGACCTCGGCGTTGAACTCGGCGTCGTCGGTCGCGGCGTCGAGCAGCCAGTTGACCGCGCCGCCGGTGTGCCCGTCGTTGGTCGGGAACTGGTAGGCCAACTCGCGCGCCACGACCTTCGCCGCGGGGACGTTGGCCGCGCGATCGCGAAGCAGTTCGAGCGCCAGCGAGTACCGCAGCACCGCGGCGTTTTGCGGCGTGCTCTTCGTGATTGCAGCGCGCAGGGTTTGTTCGGCCAGGGCGAGCCGGTTGGCCTTCACCGTCTTGTCCGCTTCCGCGCCGAAGAGCTGCACATAAGCAGAGGAAGCGCTGTGCGAGCGGGCGTCGAACGGGAGGACGCTCGCGAGGATCTGCTCGGCGCGAGCCGCGTCCTTGTTCGCGGAGTAGGCGTTCGCGAGCCGCACCTGCGCGGAGTACTTGTCCGTGCGGGTCGGGTACTTCGCGAGGAAGTCGTTGACGACCGGCTCCAGTTCCGCCGGCTTCGGGTTGGTCTGAACGAGCTGCTCGATCAGCCGCATGTGGATGTCGGGGCGGGGCTGGGTGTTGGGCACCGCGAGGGCGGCGCGCCAGCTCGCGACCGCGTTGACGTGCTGGCCCAGCCGGTTGTAGTTCTCCGCGATCCGGTAGTGCAGGTACTGGGCGTAGTAGGGCGTGGTCGGCGGGCTTTTGGCGAGCAACTTCGTGCCGACGGCGTTGGCCTTCGCCCACTGGCTCAGGCGCTCGTGCGATTCAATGGCGTACCAGCCGGCGTAGGTGGCCGGGCCGCCGGCGGGCAGTTTGTCGAGCATCTGCTCGCCCAGCGCCGCAGCCTTCGGCAGCGAGTCGGCGTTGTTCAGCCCGAAGTACAGGGCGATCGCGTCGCGCCCGGCGCGGTGGCCTTCGGGAGTGCCTCCGACGCGCTTCCAATGCGCTTCCAGCACGAGCGCGGTCGCGGCGCTGTCGTTGGCCTTGCGGAGCAGGCGCGCGAGCAGTTGTTCGATCTGCGCGCCGGCCGGGTCCGCGGGGTGGCGGGTGAGGAACTGGCGGCCGGTCGCGATCAACTCCTTGTTGCGCCCGGTCACGCGCAAGCCGTCGATCACCTTCAGCATGGCCTCCTTGTGCCGCGGGTGTGCGGTGTGCTGGGCCACAAAGGTTTGCCCGGTGCGAACCAGCCCGAACGGGCGGCCGTGCTCGTGGTACAGGTCGATGAGCTTCAGTTGAAGCTCGGCCCCTTCCTTGCTCGTCGCGCTCGTCTTGGCGAGCTGTGTTTCGAGCGCGGAGGCCTGCTTGCCCACGGCGTCGATGTCGCCCTCGGGCGGTACGACCTTGTCCGCGGGCTTCGGCTGCGTGTGCCCGATGCCCACGCCCAGGAGCGCGAGGAAGAGTCCGGCGAACGCGAGCTTGCGGGTGTACATATCGTGCTGCCGAATGGGTGTTCTTGGCGAACCCCGGCCGCGAGGCCGGGGGTGGTTGTGCGTGCGTGTCGTTCGTGAGGCACCCCGGCCTTGCGGCCGGGGTTCGCCTGTCAGTTGCCTGCTTTGCGGAGCGCTTCGGAGATCTTCTTCGCGTCGGGGGCGAGCGGGCTTTCGGGGAAGTCCGCGATCATCTGGTCGAACTGCTTCCGGGCCTCGGTCTTCTTGTCGAGACGGTACAGGCAGCGGCCGTAGTTGAACAGGATCACGTCGAGGAACTTCGCGTCCGGGTGCGTCCGCAACACGCTCTCGAACACGTCGATGGCGCGGGCATAGTCCTTCTGGACGTAGTAGTAGTTCGCCATCTTCGCCACGGCTTCGCCCACGCGCCCGCTGTCGGAGTACTTGTCGAAGACCTTCTTGTACTCCTGGAACGACTGGTCGAAGAGCTGCGACGCCTGAGCGCCTTCGGCACCCTTCGCCATCTCCTCGTAACATTCGGCGATGCCGAACTGGGCCTCGCCGCGGAGCGGGCTTTTCTCAAGGCGTAGCACGCTGGTGTAGATGCCGATCGCGCGCTGCATCTGGTTCTGCTTGCGCGCCACCTGCGCGAGCGAGATCAGGGCCGCGTCCACGAACTCGCTGTTCGGGAACTCCTTTTGCAACCGCTGGCTCATCGCCGCCGCGAGGTCCAGTTTGTCCATCTCGAAGTAAATCTTCCAGAGTTGAACGTAGGTCTCTTCAAGGGTCCGCCCGCCGAGCTTCGCAGCGTCGGTGCTGATCTCCTCGCACAGCTTCATGGCCTGTTCGTACTTCGAGTCGGTGTGCTGCTTGAGGCCGAACTCCTTGTACCGGTTGCCGATGTTGGTGAGGGCGCTCGCGGTCTTCAGTTGGGTCTTGACGTGCAACTCGCGGTCGGAAATCTGTGTCTGCGACACGCGCACGCTCCCGAGGCTGCCTTCCACGACGCGGGCCTTGAAGACTACCGTGCGCGGCTCGTTGGTCGCGTTCTTGGTGTCGAGGTAGGTGAGCACGATGAGGTCGTTCGGCTGCGCCTGTAGCACCTGATCGTCGGCCTTCACCGCGTCCGACTTTTCGAGCGCGACGACCGCGCGGAAAGTGCCGCTGTGGATGGTGCCGTCGTCTTCCGGCGGCTTCGGCACCGGCGGCGGACCCACCGGCATCGGGTCTTTCTTCGGCTCGTCTTTCTTCGGCTCGTCCTTCTTGGGTTCCTCCTTCTTCGGCTCGCTGTCCTTCTTGGGTGCGCCGTCCTTCTTCGGCTCCTCGACGGGCGGGATGATGATCGGGATGTTCTCCGGCGCGGCGCGGACGATCTTCGCTTCCGTCAGGATCACGTCGGCCTTGTCGATCTTCTTGAACCGGTCGAGCTTATTCGGGTCGGGCTTGCCCATCGGCGGCGCTCCGCCCGGCCCGGCTTCTGCGGCCAGTTCCTCCGGGGTCTTCTCGCGGTACACCTCGATGGTCGCCTTGAGAACGTCCGCGCCGTCGGTCAGGTCGAAGTCGGCATCCACCACTTGCAGGTGGATGCTCTTCCCGAGTACGACGCCCTGGAGCGTTTCGGAGTACGCGCCGTCCACGATGGTCGCGGTCGCGGTGCCGACGACCGGGATCTCCTTCATGATGAGGTTTTCCTTGCCGCCGGCCGCGGTGTGCAGGTCGCGGTAGGAAATCTTCACCTTGTCGCCGCCGCGGATTTCGAGGCGGTTGTTACCGGGCTTCGACTTCCCCAGCGCGGTCGGGATCGAGCCGATCACGACGCGCACGTTGCGGCCGATCGGCACGCACTCCACTACCTCGACGTCGCCGCTAGTGGACTCGACCCGCACGCTCACGGTCTTGCCCGCTTCCAGCGCCGCGAGGTCCGCGTCTTCGACGCGCACGAACAGCCGCTTGCCGGCTTCGAGGATTTCGGGCACGGGCTTCTGGCCTTCCGGGGTCGCGTCCGGCGGCGGCAGCGCGGTGCCGACCCGCTCCAGCGCGGAGATGGCCCGGCTGTAGTGGCCCTGCTGGAAGTGGCCCAGGCCGATGTAGTAGTACGCGGAGTTCACCTGCGGGCTGACGGGGAACTTCTCGATCACGTCCCGCATGTACTTGAAGCACTTGCCATAGTTGCGGCCCTCGAAGTAGCACACGCCCACCTTCAACGTGGCTTCGGCCCGCAGTTCTTCGCTGGGGTTCTCTTCCGAGGTGGCCGCTTCGAAGAAGGTCCGGGCGCGGTCGAAGGCCCGCTCCTTCGTCAGCAGGTGGTTGCCGAGTTTGAGGTGGGCGTCGAAGCGCACCTTGCTGCGCGGGTAGCGCTCAATCACCGACTGCCACACCTCGACGGCTTTGGCCGCTTCGCCCGCTTCGAGCCGGGCGTCGCCGGCTTCGAGCAGCTTTCGGGCGGCGCGGTCTTCGAGGATGGAGCCGCGCTCGGGCCCTTTGTCCTTGTCCTTCTCCTTGCCCTTCGGGTCTTGCGCGTCGGGCGCGGCGTAGCTCTCGACGAACACCAGCGCCACGGCCCCCACCACCAACGCGGACAGGAGCAGGCGCGATCGCGATGCGGCGCGGTTCATGGATTGCTCGATAGCGGTTGAGTACGGACGGTATCGGGGCGGGAGATTCCGGGGGCTTCACGTTCGGGGGCGACCAGCGGGGGCAGCAGAATCCCGCGGTTGGACGGTCGACGGTCCCGAATAGTTCCGTGGGGGAATAGTCTCGCCGAGACGCCCGGCGAAAGCAAGACTCAATCGCGCGAAAGTGTAACCGCGCGCCGAAAGGCGTTGCCTCGTGGCACAGATCGGGTACGATTGACGCGCTGCCCGCGCCCGCGATCACCCCGCCTACCTCCCAAACCGAACATCCCATGACTCCAACGATCCCGAACGGCGAACCGCAGAACGGCCAGCTCAAAGCAAGCACGCGCCCTCGCCCCGAGACGCCAACGCACTCGGCGAAAGAGTCACTCGGCCAGTCCGCACCGAGCGGGCTGTTGAAGGCGTCGCTCCAGGCCGGGATCGGGTTCGCCATTGTGTTCGCGGGGCTGACCTTCGGCCCGTACTATTGGGAGAAGTCGCAGGCCAGCACGAAGGCGTCGCCGGAACCGGCCGAGAAGGGCGCGCCCGCACCCCCTCCGGTCGCGGTCGCGCCGCCGCCCTCGACGCCCAACCCGAAAGGCCCACAACCGCCAACACCCGGCAAACCGGCGGGGAAAGATGACATCCTCAACAAGCTCGGCGAAAACGGGACAAAGACCGCGCCCGGCAAAACCAACCCGCTGGACAAGTCCAACGACGACCTGCTGAAGGACATCAAGTAGCATCTGCTGGGAGCCAGGGGTTGAAACCCCTGGCTATTTCCGGTGACCCCTTCGGGGTCCAAGAAGTGAGTAAAGCGGCGCATTGTGTTTGCGGCCCCAACGGGGCCACCGGCAATAGCCAGGGGTTTCAACCCCTGGCGCGAGAGCGACCCCGACCCACCCAACCAGCGGCCGAACACGTGCGAAGTTTCCGCCTGACCCCGCTCCGGGCCGCGCTCATGAGCGTTCTGTTCGTCGTGCTGTGGCGCGCGCTGGTGCTGCTCGTTCCCAAAGAGCCGCTGGTCGCGAGCGCGGGCTGGGTCGTTACGTATGTGCTCGGCTTGATGTGGGCGGTCTTCCTGTTCGACCGGGCCGCGCGGCGGTACGAGTCGCGCACCGCGGTCGTGGAGCTGCACGCGCGGCCGCAGGTGTCGGTGAGCGGCGAACCGGTCGGCGGGCGGCGCGGCGGCTGGAACCCGTTCGACCCGGCCGCACGTTACTACGGCCCCTCGCTTGGGCTGGGGCTGTTCTTCGGCGGTGCGTTTCTGTTCATCTCTGCACTTAGCGCGGAGTTCCCCGGCGTCAAGGTCGTGCTGCGGTTCAGGTGGTTGAGCTTCGTCGAGACGGGAAAGTACGGCATGTTGGCCGTCGCGACCATCGGCCTCGCGCTCGCCATGTCGCGCAGCAAGCGCGTCCGGCAGTCGCTCTCGATGGTGGCCGCGTACTCGCTCCTGTTCGCGTTGATCTACATGCTCGCGCATCTGGAGTCGCGCGCCAGTGGCGAGGAAGAGTACGACCTGCCCGCCGGCGGCGGCAACGACTCGCCGCAGGCGATGGCCGTGAAGGTACAGAAGGTGATCCGCAAGCGGTACGTCATCAACCCGTACAGCACGATCTCGTTCGCGGCCCCGCCACCCATCGACAGCATCGACGTGAAGCTGATCGAGGACACGGCCAACCGCTATCAGGTCGGCATGGGCGACGGCGGCCTCGGTCAGGGCGACGGCGACGGCGGCGGGTTCGGGAGCGGCAAGGACGGCGGCAAGATCCGGTTCATCCGGCTGCGCCACTCGGACAAGTCGTGGGACAAGAACTTCGGCATCGGCGGTGACAAAAACCTGCTCTCGGAGCTCGTCATCCGGTTCCCCAAGATGAACGGCAAGGTCGCGGAAGAGACCGAGTCGATGGACGTCGTCACGCTCGGCAACTTCAAGCAGAAGGCCTCGCCCCCGCTTGTGTACGTCGGCGGGGCCACCACGTTCGCGCCCTCGGCGGCGGACAAGCGCATCCTGAAAGCGTACCTGACCGAGCGCCACGGCATGATCCTGGGCGACACCCTCGGCGGTGGCGCGTTCAACGCCAACTTCGTCACCGTGATGAACGAGATCACGGGCACAACGCCCGTCGAGGTGCCCCGCGACGACCCGATCCACCGCCGGCCGTTCGAGGTGCCGCAACTGCCGTTCGTGGTGGCGCACGCGCGCCCGACCGTTCCGCGCGGGTGGAAGATCGACGGCCGCTGGGTCGTGTACCTGCACCCCGGCGCGCTCAGCGACGCCTGGCGCGACGACCGCGCCGGCATCAAAAAGGCTATCGCCGACCAGTGCTACCTGCTCGGCATCAACGTTATCTCCTACGCACACCGGGAACACGACCAATGGCGCAGATCGCAACAGCCCTGACCCGCTCCGCGCTCGCGGCCCTCGTTCTGAGCCTTTGCGCGCATCTCGCCAGCGCCGGGCCGCTCGACGAGATGGACCTAAAGCGCTGGGAGAAGCTCAAGGAAGCGGAGCGGTTCCAACTCAACGCGGCCGAGCGCCTGTACCGTGAGAGCCAGTGGAAGGCGGCGGCCGACGAGTACGAGAAGTTCCTGAAGCTCTACGAGAAGAGCGAGGGCGCGCCGTACGCGCAGCTCAAGTGGTCGCACTGCCACGTCGCCCTGCGCAAGCAGAACACCGCGATCAAGGACGGCTATCAGTCATTGCTCGACTACTACCCCGATTCGCCCGAAGCGCCCATCGCCGGCCTCTTGATCGGCCGCACCTATCGCGACATCGGCGACGTGAAGCCGGCGAAGAAGGCCTACGCAAAGGTGATCGGCACGCACCCGAAGCACTTCGCCGCCGTGATGGCGCGCCTCGACCTCGTCGCGATTGCAACGAAGGAGATGGACGCCACCACCCACGCGAAACTGCTCCGCGAGTTGACCTTCGATGTCGAGCGCAAGGGCGCGACCACCGAGCCGTGCGCCGAGGCGTCGCGCCAGTACGCGCGGCTCACCTTCAAGGCCGGCAACTTTGACGAAGGGCTAAAGGCGATTGCCACCAGCGCGCCGGAACCGCAACTGCCGCACCTCATCATGCACCCCAGTTGGGGCGCGCTACCGTACATTGCCCACGAGCTGACCGGGGCGATGGATGAGGAGACGAAGAAGCTCGGCGAGAAACTGGCCGACGCCGGGGCCGCGTGGCTCAAAACACAGGTCGCGGCCAACTTGAAAGACCCGAAAACCAAGCCGCAAGCGTTCGCCGCGTGGTACGACATCGCGGAGCTGCGCCGACAGGCCCGTCAGCCGGACAAGCAGAAGGCCGTGTACGAGGAGATCATCGCGTCGCAGGGCGCAGACGACATCACCCTGGGTCACCTCGCCGGGTGGTACAAGGTGAGCAAACTGATGGAGCAGGCCCGCACCACCTACGGCAAGTTCGCGGAAAAGGCCGAGGGACAGGGCCAGATCGCACTGACCTACCGCCAAGAGGCACCGAAACAGACCGACAAGGCGGTTGCCATCTACCGACAGCTCGCGGCTGACGCCAAGACCGCGCCGCGCTGGCTCGGCGAAGCGGCAATGGCCTACCGCGAAGGCGGCAAGCCCGACCTCGCCATAGCCGTCTACCGCGAACTCATCACCTCCGACGCGGCCAAAGCGGACACCTACGCGATCAACATCGCGGACACGCTCTACAACGCCGGGCGCTGGAAGGAGTGCATCGCGGCCTACCGCGGCACGAACAACTTCCCCACCAACTACCAACACATGGCCTACGCCAACCGCCAACTCAAGCAGTACGATGAGGCCATCGCTCTGTACCGCCAGAT
>SXHE01000165.1 GCA_005773755.1 Planctomycetia bacterium | reverse complement strand
CGTAGTTGCGCCGGCTCAGAAGGGGAACGAGCCGGGCCGCGTGATCTTCGCTCTCGCCGTCGGCGTGGAACAGAACGACGAGCGGGTAGGCGTACTTGGGCTGGTAGTCCGTGGGCAGGTACACCCGAACCGGTCGGGCCGGGACGCCCGGCAGCGCGACGGAGCGGAACCCTTCGACGGGGTGCTCGGCGGTATCGTGGTGCTTGACGGCCGGCATGGTCAACCCGATGATCCGGTAAGTGGTGCCGCGATGAGCGGCGGCTCGCGAGGCACCGAACGCGAGAGCGAGGGCCGCGAGTCGAGTCGGGACAACTCTACGTTGGCTCTCGCACGCTTTCAAGCGACCTATCAGCGGACTCCAGTCAAAGTCGCGGGATTTTCCGGCTCGCCGCGCGGTTAGTCCGGCTGGGGTGTATGCAGTGGAATAGAGAAAATGGGTCGGGTCAACAGAGCGCGCAGAAGAAGAAGAAGATTCCATGTGGCCGGGGGCCGCGCATCCCGGCGCATCCGCGCCACGCGCAAGCGTCGGCGCATCCGCGCAGCACGTTACAACCGTGCGCCGGGCAACTTCGCCGCCAGCGCCAGCGCGACCCCGGCGAGGGTCACGGTCGCGAAGCTCAACAGCAGGCTCGCGACGTGCCACGGGCCGAACGCCTCCCGCGCCGCGGCGGCGCTCGCCTCCGCCGGGCCGAACCGCGCCAGCCGGAGCGCACTCACCTCCTGCGAGATCGGCCACGCCACCGCGACCGTCACCGCCGCGAGCGCCACGACATACACCCGCCACCGGTGAACGCCGCCCTGCCTGTACCAGCTCAGCGCGGTCACGAGGGCGACGATCCCACACACGGCCTGCATCGCGAAGTACCGCGGGAACACCGGCCCCACCGCGGACCCGGCCAGCGCGTTCGCCAGGTCCTTCTTGCGCTCCGGTTCCGCGTCGGCCGCGATGATCCGTTGGTTCGCGGTGCGGTCGCTCGGCCCGGCGTCGACCACCTCTTTGAACGATGCGAAGATCGCCGGCGCGGTGCCGAAGTTGAAGAACGCGGCCCCGCCGAACCACAGGCCCAGGGCCACGATGTGCAGGCCGCGAACCACGGTGTCACGCACGGGAAAGTCTCCGATCCGGCTCTCGGTGCCGGCAAGTAGCCGCTTCACGTTCGCGCGGTGTTTGAGGATCACGAACCCCGTTCCGACGACCAGATACAGGGTAACGGGCAGGTGTTCGGCGGCGAACGCGGCGGGCGTTCCGATCAGGCGGGCCAACACCAAAATCGTAACCGCGACGAGCGAGGCGAGCGACACAATTCGCGCCGCGAACAGCACCACAACCCACCCCAGCACCGCGAGTGCCGCCGGCCCCGGCACGAGCACGAACACGGTGCCGGCCCCGGTCGCCACGCCCTTCCCGCCGCGAAAGCCCAGGTACACCGGGAACAGGTGCCCCAGGAACGCAAGCGCCGCGGCGCACACGCGCAACACGTCCGGCGGGCCGAACGCGGTGCCACCGCCCGGCGCGAGCGCGTCGGCCAGGGGCACCGCACACGCGACCGGCACAACGCCTTTGAGGAAGTCGAGGACGAAGACGAGCGCGCCGAACGGCTTGCCCAGCACGCGCGCGGCGTTGGTCGCGCCGATGTTCCCGCTACCGGCGGTGAACAGGTTCACCCCGCGCAGCCGGCCGATGACGTAGCCGAAAGGGAGCGCGCCGACCAGATACGCGAGGGCGAGCGGAAGGGCAGCAGCGACGGTTGGGGACATGGGGGAAATATACGAGCCGCTTGCGGCTTCGCGAGTTGCGATTCGCGCGTCTCGCGAGGCCGCAAGCGGCTCCCGTTACCCCGGCGGCAGCTTCGCGCCGCCGGCCTTCACCTTCTTCGCCACGGACGTGGTGCGGTACACCCACTGCTCCGCCGGGCCGATCGAGTTGTCCGGCCGGATGTCCGTGATGAGCGGCTTGTTGTCGTCCGTCGGGCGCACGAAGTTGATTTGCAGCGTCTTCCGCTTAATCAGCTTCTCGTCGGTGCGCAGGTCTTCGGTCGCCAACCCGTTCGACAGCCCGGTGACGTACACGCTGAACTTGTTCGTCTTCGGGGCCTTCTCCGCCATGTCGGTCCACACCGCGGCGCTGGTCACGACGAGCGGGATCGAGTCCGGCTTGGTCGGCGCGATGGGGCGCTTCGAGATTTCGATGGTGGTCTGGAGCCGCAGCCGCGGGTGGTCTTGCGGGTTCTCGATCTTGTTGATCTGCGCGATGATGTGCGGTTGCGGCTCGTCCAGGTGATTGGTGAACAGGTCCTTGGTGACCAGCTCGAACTCCGGGAGGAACGTGACCGGCTCCGGCTCGCGGTCCTCGCGCGGCATGTTGTACACCTGGTACCACATGTACCAGACGACCTTCTTTTCGGGTTTGCCGTCTTTGCCGATCCCGTCGAGGGTGACGATCCGGGGCGGCTTGTAGCGGAAGTGCAGGGTCCACACGCCGGGCCGGTCGAGCGGCAGGTCGATGGGGTCGATCTTCTTCTCGCCGGCGTTCGGCTGCGCGCGGGCGACGTTCGGCCCGCCGAGTGCGGAGATGGCGACCGCGCCCATGAACGCCCGCCGGTCGAGCCGCGTGTGCTGCGTCATCCCGTACCCTCGTCTGTAGGCGAGAAGTGCCACTTGTGACCATATCCGGTCGCGGCGCGGAGAGCAACCGCCCGCGGCCCGGTTCGCGCCGTTCCTCGCGCCCGCGCGAGCGCACAAGCGGAACGCGATCCCTGTTGTGGCCGGCCCCCACAGCAGAACCTAACCCCCCGGCCCCCTTCCCTGGGAGGGAAGGGGGTGGGTTCGCGATTGAAGAACCGAACAGCAACCCGGCGCGCGGAAGGTTCGGCGCGGGTGCTCCCCCTTCCCTCTTAGGGAAGGGGGCCGGGGGGTTAGGTTCTGCTGACCGGCTACAGAAGAATGCCGCATCCCGGCCCAACCTTTCACTCCAGCACGTACAGCCACGCCGCCGCGCCCGGTTGTTTCACCTCGCGCGCGCACCGGCCGCGGGCGTCGAGCATCGTGCGGATCGCGGTCTCCTCCTGCGCGTGCGGGTGGCTGAAGATCACCCACACGCGCCCGCGTAGTTGCCCCAGCTCCGCGCGGTAGCCGCCCGGATCGCCGCGGTGCTCGGTCCCCAGCGCCACCCGCACCGGGAGCGCGCGGTCGCGGGTGTAGAAGGTGAACGCCGGCACCGCGCTGTAGTAGACGTACACGCGGTCGCCCGGCCGCACCTCGGCGCGAACGCCGGTCAGCACCGCGTTCAGTTCCTCCTGGCGCGGCGGCTTGCGGAGCGTGTCGAGCGTCTGCCACGCGCTCGCGCCGACGAGCAGCGCGAGCAGCGCGCCCGCGGCGAAGGCGTTCTTCGCGCGGCCCGCGTCGAACAGCGCCCACGCCCCCCGCGCGACCAACAGCCCCGCGGCCGGCACGAGGAACAGCAGCAGCCGCCCGCCGAACGGGTACTTGTGCAGCGCGGACGCGACCAGCACGAACGCGACCGGCAGCGCCAGCGCCACGGCCACCGGCCACCGCTCGCGGGCCAATTCGCGCAGGCCGACGAGCGCCAGCACCGCGGCGAACCCGCCCAGCGGCACGGTCGAACTGCCGAACCCGCCGGGCACGGTGAACAGCGCGATCAGGTGATCGACCAGCCACGTCAGGCCGCCGAAGCTCGTCGACGGCAGGAAGTGATCGGCCCAAAAGCCG
>SXHE01000164.1 GCA_005773755.1 Planctomycetia bacterium | reverse complement strand
GGGCCGCGTTCGACAAGGACATCGACAAGCAGGTTCTGGAGAAGGTGCCATTCGCGGACCACAACGCGATGCTCGACCCGAGTTGCCCGGACATCACCGCGCGGGTGCTCGAAGCACTCAGCCATTACGGGTTCCGCGCCGGCCAGCCGCCCGTCGATGCCGCGGTGAAGTTCGTCCTCGACCGTCAAGAGGAGAGCGGCGCGTGGTTCGGGCGCTGGGGCGTGACCTACCTCTACGGCACCTGGCAGGTACTCGTCGGGCTGCACGCGATCGGGTTCGACATGACCGCGCCCGTCGTGCGCCGGGCCGTGCGGTGGCTGAAGGAGGCGCAGAATGCCGACGGCGGCTGGGGCGAGAGTTGCAAGAGCTACGACGATCCGGCGACCGCGGGGCGGGGCGAATCCACCGCGTCGCAGACCGCGTGGGCGGTACTGGGGCTACTGGCCGCGGGCGAGTGCGACAGCGCCGAGGTGCGGGCCGGCGCGGAGTTCCTGGTGGGCACGCAGCACGCCCACGGCATCTGGACCGAAGGCCCGTTCACCGGCACCGGGTTCCCGCGCGTGTTCTATCTCAAGTATCACATGTACCCGATGTACTTCCCACTGATGGCGCTCGCGCGCTACCACGAAGCCGTTAGCGGTCAGCCGTCAGCGGTCAGCCGAACAGTCGTGCGTATTGATTCCGGTCACATCGTCGCCGGTCCGTCTGCGCCGCGGCACACTCTAGCTGATAACCAATAGCCGGAGCTACTATGCGTTTCCCACTGAGCCTGACAACTGATATGGCCGGATACATGCTGCGCAAGAAGCTGCGGCGCGAGAAGCGGTTCCCGCTCGTGTTGATGTTGGAGCCGCTGCACGCCTGTAACCTCACCTGCACCGGCTGCGGGCGCATTCGCGAGTACGAGGACACGATCAAGGAGAAGCTGAGCGTCGAGGAGTGCCTCGCGTCAGTTGAGGAAGCGGGCACGCCGATCGTGAGCATCTGCGGCGGTGAACCGCTGATCTACCCGCAGATCGGCGAGCTGGTGCGCGGCATCCTCAAGCGCCGCAAGCACATCTACCTCTGTACGAACGGCATGTTCATCACCAAGAAGTTACATTTATTCCGGCCCACGTCGCGGTTCTTCTTTAACGTTCACCTGGACGGGCTGGAAGCGACTCACGATCTGATGGTGGAACGCAAGGGCGTGTTCGAGGCCGCGGTGGAGGGCATCAAGGCCGCGAAGAAGGCCGGGTTCCTCGTGTGTACCAACACGACCGTCTATAAAGAAACCGACATGGCCGAGATCGATGCACTGTATGCGTATCTCACCAAACTGGGCGTTGATGGATTCATGCTCGCGCCCGCGTATGGGTATGCGGCGGTGTGTAGCACCAACCCCGACGGCGCGGCGGAAATCTTCCTGACGCGCGAGCAGATCAAACAGAAGTTCAACGAGGCGCAGGGGCTGTTCAAGAAGTACAAGATGAACACCTCGCCCATTTATAAAGAGTTCCTCCAGGGCAAGCGCGAGCTGAGCTGCGCGGCGTGGGCCAGCCCGACGCGCAACGTGAAGGGATGGAAGGGGCCGTGCTACCTCATCACCGACGAGCACCACGAGTCGTTCCGCGGCCTCATGGACGACACCAACTGGGAGCAGTACGGGTACGGCAACGACCCGCGGTGCGAGCACTGCATGATGCACTCCGGGTACGAGGTGGCCGCGGCGCTGGGCATGAACTCCCGCCTCGGCGACAGCTTCAAGATGCTCATGTGGCAACTGTCGTGATCGCGGTTCTGTTCGCGCTGGAGCGCGAGGCCGCGCCGTTCCGTCGCGCGGCCCGCGCTCTGACCGGTGTGTCGGTTCACGTCTCCGGGGTCGGGCGCGAGTGCGCGTGCGAAGCCGCGAACCGGCTTGTCGGCAATAACCCATCCTCAGTGATCGCGGCTGGGTTTTGTGGCGCGCTCGTGCCGGCGCTGCGCGTGGGCGACATCGTGCGGTCGCCGCGCATCGTCACGGTCGATCACCTCGTCACCGACCCCGCGGAGAAGCGGCGACTCGGCGCGTCACACGACGCGGTGGACATGGAGTCGGCTGCGGTTGAAGAGGTGTGCGCCGCGGCCGGGGTGCCGTTCCTCGCGGTGCGGGCCGTGTCGGACGCGGTCGATACCGCGCTGTCGCCGGGGCTGGTGAAGATGCTCGCAGGCGGGAAGGTGTCTGTGATGAGGGCGTGCGCGGCGCTGGTGCGAAGGCCGGCGCTGCTGGGCGAGTTCCTGCGACTCGCGCGCGACACGAAGCGCGCGGCCCGGAACCTGGCGCGCGAACTGGTTCGGCTCGTCGCGTCCCCCACCCCGTGAGCCGCTGCCGGCTCACTTGTCCTTCTTGCCCATCGGCGGGCCGTCGAGCGCGGGTTTCAGCAGCGGGTGCTTCGTGCTCAGAAGCAGCAGGTCGCGGCTGTTCGACAGGATCTTGCGGAACGAACGCAGGCTCTCTTGAAACAGGTAGAAGTCGCGATCCTGTTCGTAAGCCGCGGCGCGGATCGTTGCGGCTTCGGCGTTCGCCTTCCCCTCGATGGTCGTCTTCTCGGCGCGCGCCGCGGACTCGATGGTGCGGGCGTCGCGCTCGGCGTTGGTGATGATGTCCGCGGCCAGCTTGCGCCCGGCGGTCTCGTACTCCGCGGCCTTCTTCGCGCGCTCGGTGCGGATGCGCTCGGCGATGCTGCCGCGCACCGCCTCCGGGTAGCTCAGCCGGCGCACGCGCACGTCGAGGAGCTGGATGCCGTATTCCGTCAGCGCCTTCGTGCGCAGGTCGTCGCCGTCGGTGCCCATTAGCCGCTGGCGGATGCGCTC
>SXHE01000163.1 GCA_005773755.1 Planctomycetia bacterium | reverse complement strand
GGGCGACACCGTCACCACCGACGACCTGCCGGAGAACCTGGTTCAGGTGAGCAAGCCGGTCGCGGTCGCCGGCGCGCCTCCCGCGGTGGGGCCGGACGACCTGGACGCGGTCGAGCGGCGGCACGTGGAAGACGTGCTGCGGCGGCACGGCGGGAACAAGGTGCAGGCGGCCAAGGCGCTGGGCGTGAGCCGCCGCGCCCTGTACCGCCTGCTCGACAAGTACCGCCCGGCGAGCGAGTGACCGAAGCCCGTTCGGATCAGCACGCGACCCGCTTGCCGAGCTTGCGCCGCAGGGTCAGAACCGGCACGGCAATCAGCGCCAGCGCCAGGCCACCAGGGGCCGGCACCGGGGCCGGGGAGGTGATCACGAGCGAACTCGCAGACCCACCCACGGTCGAACCGCTCTGGATTCCCGAAGGGTCGACGTTGGTCACCTGAACGTTGATAACCTGCTGGATGGCGAACGTGTTCGGGAACCCAGTGGGAATGCTCGAAAACGTCACCGGCGAGATGAGTTGACTCGGGCGCGTGTCGGTCGCAGGAGGCGTTGGGAGACCTAAAATCGTCCCGGCCGCGAGGCTCATAGAATTGGTCTCGAAACCGGGGAAGAGCGGGGTGTTCAACAACTGCGTGCTGGAGGTCAGCATGTTCTGCCCGCCGCTGATGGCCGAAGAGGCCGCAACGTTGTTCTGGATGCCCGCACTGCCACCGCCGTTGGGGGTCGAAAACCCGTCACTGGTGACGATGATCCGGAGCTGGGGTAAGCCGGGACCGCCGACCGTCGGTGGGAAAGACGGCGGGGGGAAACTGCTCGGGATCGGGGTCGCGTTGACGGTCGTTGTGAGCGAACTGACCGCCCCGTAGCCCGTATTCACGGTGATCGTGACGTTCGAGAAGTTTACAAGCGGTGGTGCGAACGTCGTGACGTTCGTCGACGACGGAAACACTTGCGACGAGTAAACCACTGCGAACGGGGGGAACGGGGCGGTTGCGAATTCCTCGACGAGAATCTGAGTGTCAGCGTGTGCCGAGGACGGGGCGAAACAGACGGCGACGACCGCCGCGAGCCTCGCGGCGGTCCACCGAACGTGACGCAGTAACATGACGGGTAGCTCCGGCAAGAGGAGATTTGTGGGCGAACCCGGCCGCGCACTCGGAGCGGTCGCCCGCCCGATCCGGGCGGGCGACTTGGTGTTTGCCCTTCCAGATCGCCGGTGAAGCGAGTCGCGCCCGCCGCGCTGCTCAGCGGGTCCGGATTCGGTAGTGATGCACCGCGTCAGGCGGTGGCGTACTCGGACGCACGATCCGGGGCCGGGTGCGCCGCGGGTTTCGGGGCCGAAACCGGGCGCGCCGCCGGCTCGCGGCACACCAGCCACGAGATCGTGAACCCGATCACCGACGCGACGGTCAACATCGTCGCCGCGCTCAATCCGGCCAGCGCGACCACTTCCCACGGGTCCAGACCAACTGGGGAGACCATAACCGTTCCTCACGCCGGCGGAAGGTCGTGTCGGGTATCCACTGCCGGCCGGCGGATACCGTCGTTCACACAGTCGCGCGGTGCGCGACCTCATTCAACTTCACCCTCGCGAGCGCACCGGGCGCAGACGCGGGCATACGGCACGGCATCGAGCCGCGTCCGACTGATCGCGAGGTCGCACCTCTCGCACGTGCCGAAGGTGCCGGCCCGGAGCCGCTCCAGCGCCCCCGTTGCCTCGGTCAGAATCTGCTCCTCCGAAGCCAGCAGCGTGCGGGCCACTTGCTCTTCGGTCTCGCGCACCGCGCGGTCGGCTTCGTGCGTCTCGGTCCCGCTCGCGGGCGCGGCCAGTTCCGGCCCCGGCCGCAGCGCTTCGGACTCGAGTTGGGCGACCCCGCCCGACAAGCGGGCGACCAGTTCCTGGAGGCGGTGCTGAAACGTTTGCCGCTCGCGCGCGCCCAACTTCTTCGTGCGGGTCATGGCCGTGGCTCCGTTCCGCATTCGGTGATGCCGGCAAGAAAAGCAACGGCCGTGCCGCACGCCGCGAGACGTAGAGAGAAGTGAAAACTGCCTGAAAATCGCTGCGTTTGGCGGCGCGCGGGCCGCGTGCCACCGGCCGGCGCGTGCGGGTCCGGCACAGGGGTGTGTCCGACCCGCACAGCGCGCGTCACTTGCGGAAGAAGAGGAACAGCAGATCGACGGCGAAGAATAGAACGACGACGACTTCGAGGACGAGCATCCGGCGGTCGTACAGGTCGCCGCGAGCGGTCGTGTACAGCCGGTCGAGGTCTCCAAGGCGCTCGCCGACGCTCGCCCGCCACTGACCGAGATGGAACCGCTCGCGGGCCAGCGCGTACACGCGGGCCAGGTGCCAGTCGCCGAGGAACTTCGTCGAGTGTGTGACCTCGTCCGCCAGTCGCGCCAGATCGACCCGGAGTTGGCGCAACGAGCGGAGGGTGGCACCGACGCCACCCAACCCCCACGACCGACCGCGGGCCAGGTCCGCGTACGCCCGTTCCAGGTGCGTGTCCAGGGTGCGGTCCATCCAGCGGAACTCTTCCAACTGGAGGTTGGCGAGTTCGAGGACGAACAGCACATCTTCGGGCGAACCGTCGAGCTCGACGACGAGAGCCGCGTCCCAATCGACCACGACGAGGTCGGAGTTCTCGAACGACCGACGGAGGCGGAGCGCGTCGGTCACCTGCTGCTCGCTCAACCGGTCGCCGGGTGTGGCGGTGAGCAGCCCGGCCGCGGCGCGGGTGTTGTCCGCGAGCCAGCGGTTCGCGTCCCGCTCGCCGCCGAGGTCCGTCAGGCAGAAGACCGTGTACGCCTCCGGTTCGGCTTCGGGGCCGGGGCGCACCAGCGCGTCCGCCAAGCGCCGCCGGGTTTCCGTGTAGTGTTGGCGGGCGAGTGCGTCGAGCGCGCGCCCGTCGTCGAGTGCCGGTCCGTGCAGCCCGAGCAGTTCCGCGCCCGCGGCGCGCTCGAAGGGGGCGCGCAGCGCCACCGTCACGACGCCGACGTTATAGACGCGAACGATCACCCGGATCGCGGCCCCGCCGATGTGGGCGCTCGGGTCGGGCACTTCGAGCGTGAGGGGTTGGGCCGTGGGCAGAGTTGCGGGGCCGGGGCGATCCGCACGCGCCGCGAACGGTTGGGGGCGAATGGAAAGCAGTTCCGCCGCCCGCTCGACGTGAACCTCGTTCGCCACGTCGAACGCGTACAGGTAAACGACCTCGCCGCGCAAGCGAGTCGGTAGCGGCGCGACGAGGTCGGGAGCATCCGCGGGCATGAGTGGTGCCTCGATCCTTCAACTGTGCAACACGTCGAATCAACTCCGGGTCGGTCACGACGCCGACACATTGAACAGCAAGAACCGAACTCTCGCGGATACCGTATCGTACCAGTACCCGCAACGGGTTCGTGTAACTGGGGCCGGAGCGACACGACCCGTTCAGCCCGGCCTCGCGGCCCCCGACGCCAAACGCAAGCGGCACTCGTCAGTAGTCGGCAATCGAGCCGTCCTTGAGCCGGCCGCGGTCGGGCCATTCGGGTTTGTGCGGCTTCTTCGCCAGCTCTTCCAGCTTCTTCTCGTCCACCTCGACGCCCAGGCCCGGCCCCTGCGGGAGCGAGGCGTAGCCGTCCTTGTCCACGGTCCAGTTCTTCTTCAGCAGCCCTGCGGGGGTGATCTGCGGGTAGTACTCGTGGACGATGAAGAACGGGATCGCGGCGCAGGCGTGCAGGCTCGCGGACACGCCCAGTTCGGTGGTGACCGCGTGCGGCGCGAGCGGGACGTGGTACGCCTCGGCCAGCGTCGCGATCTTCTTCATCTGGCTGATTCCGCCGCAGTGGGCGCAGTCGGGTTGAAGCACGTCGATGCACCGCTCCTGAAGGTACGGGACGAACTCCCAGATGGTCCGGTCCCGCTCGCCGGTCGCCAGCGGAATCTTGATCGCCGCCTTCAGGCGCTTGAACACCTCGATGGTCCCCGGCACTGCGGGTTCCTCGATGAACGCCACCTCGGTCGGGTCCAGCGCGTTCGCCAGTTGGATCAGGAACGGCGCGGGCAGCGCGCAGTGCGCGTCGAAGATGACCAGCCCGTCGTCGCCCACGCGCTTGCGCTCGCCGCGGATGTAGTCGACGTACCGCTTGACGGTCGCGGGGGTGGCGGCGAACTCGGCCGGCCCCGCGCCGGGCTTGGTCACGGTCGCCGACGGGTACACGCGAATCTTGTCGCGCGTCGGCCCGCCCAGCATCCGGTACACCGGGACGCCCCACAGCTTCCCGGTGATGTCCCACAGGGCCATGTCGATGCCGGCGATGGTGTGAACCATGAAAGGCCCGCCGCGCATGTCGCGGTGCGAGCGGTACAGCTTCTGCCACAGGTGTTCGATCCGCGTCGGGTTCTCGCCGTCGAGCAGGACGACCAACGACTGCGCGAGGGCCGCGGCCACCTTCGGTTCGAGCTGGTCGATCTCGCCCCAGCCGGTGACGCCGTGGTTGGTCTCGATCTTGACGAACACCTTCGAGCCGACCGGCGTGGCCTTCAGGCTCTTGATGCGGATGGTGGTGGTGCGGTCGCCGACCTGCTCGGCGGGGTTCTGCCCGCCCGCGACCGATTCGGACAGGAACGCCGCGCCCGCGGCCAGCGCGCCGGCCGAGGTCAACACGTTGCGACGAGTGAACGACATGGGATCGTCTCCGAGAGAAGGGGTGAAGAAGCACAGGTACGGTAAGCCGCATGGGTGAGCACACCTCTCCCTCATGCTCTGATGGGGGAGAGGTCGCCGCCGGCTTTGCGGCGGCGGGTGAGGGGGCGCTCAGCGCATCGAACTGCTACCGGGTCACGCGCTGGTGTTGTATAGCGCCCCCTCACCCGGCTCGAAGACTCGCCGACCTCTCCCCCATCAGAGCATGGGGGAGAGGTGGACTCTCCGCAGCGCCGAGTGTGCGATCCGATGCACACATCACCCCGAACTAGCGAGTGGTTCCACGCGAAGCCGCAAGCGGCAATTCCCGACAAGACCAGATTTCACTCCCACTTGCCATTGTTCTCAGGGTAGATTAGACCCACTGCCCGCGATCCCGCCTTTGCGACGTTCCTTCCTCCTGAAACCTGCCGCCATGCCCGCGTACCGCCGACTGGGTCCGGTGTTCGTGCTCGCCGCCGCGCTGCTCGCGGGCGCTGGCCCGTCGCCGGTGCGCTCTGATCCGGTGCGCTCGGACGAGACGATCCCCTTCGCCCGCGTCGCGCCGATCTTCGTGAAGCACTGCCAGGGGTGCCACGGCCCCGCGAAGGCGAAGGGCGACCTGCGGCTCGACAAGCTCGACCCGGACATGGTGAAGGGCGGCGACGGCGACCGGTGGCGCGAGGTCCACGACCGGCTCAACGTCGGCGACATGCCCCCGAAGGATGCGCCGGCAATGAAGAAGGAGGACCGCGAGCTGCTCACCAACTGGCTCGTTCAGGAGCGCCGCCGCGCGGCACTGTCGAAGAACCCCGCGGCCCACTTCCGTCGGCTCACCCGGCGCGAGTACGAGCGGACCATGCAAGACCTGCTCGGTCTCCCAATCGAGTTCGGCACCCGGCTGCCGGAAGACGGCAAATCGAAGACCGGGTTCCGCAACGACGGCGACGCGCTGCGGATGTCGCCGCTGCAATACGAGACCTACCTCCAGATCGCCGACGAAGCGCTCGACGCGGCGGTCGTGTCGGGACCGGCCCCGGCCGTTCACCGGTTCCGCTTCTCCGGCTTCGAGAAGTCGGACAAGTTCGAGATCGCGACGCCCGCCAAGCCCGCGAACCGGCCCGGCGAGACGTTCGACTACGCCGCCCCGAAGGGCAAGCCGGCGTTCCGCATCTTCAACTCGTCCGCGTCGTCGGTGCCCAACGGCGGCGCGTCGAAGACGTGGACCGGCTCGCTCCCGCCGTCGGCGGTCCGGCGGCACGGCGAGGCGGCGACCCAGTACCCCGAACACCGCGTCGCGGTCGGGTTCCACTACGCCTACCGCAAGGGCGAGACCCGCATCCGCGTGCGCGCCGCCCGCGCGGAACCGCCCCTCGGCGCGGACGCCGCGCGCGTGCCCGTCCTCACCGTCGCGCTCGGCACCACCAACTTCCACGGCATCGAACTCGCGCCCATCGGCGAGTCGCACACCATCGCGCACACCGAGTTCCGCACCTACGAGTTCGCGGTGCGGATGGAGAATCTCTCGCCGCCGAACCTCGGCCCGCTGACGGACAAGAACGCCACGATCCTGACGGTGTGGAACGCGGCGAAGATCATCAAGGGCGAGGCTCTGCCGCCGCGGTTGCTGGTCGAGTGGGTCGAGTTCGAGAACCCCTACTTCGAGGCATGGCCGCCCGCGACGCACACCCGCGTCCTGTTCCCGCGAGGCGACATGGCGGAGGCGGCCTACGCGCGCGAGGTGATCCGCCGGTTCGCCACCCGCGCCTACCGCGGCCCGGTGAGCGCGGCCGAACTGGACCGCCTCGTGAAGCACTGGGAAGCGGCCCGCAAAGAGGCCGATTCGCTCGAAGCCAGCCTGAAGGAAACGCTGTCGGTCGTCCTCAGTTCGCCGCGGTTCCTCGCGCTGCCCGCGAGTCGCACGGCGGGCGCGAAGGAGAAACTGACCGACCACGAACTGGCCGCGCGGCTGTCGTACTTCCTCTGGAGCACGATGCCGGATGCCGAGCTGTCGCGCCTCGCCACCGAATCGAAGCTGAACGACCCGGCCACCCGCGCGGCGCAGGTCCGCCGCATGGTGAAGGACGCGAAGGCGTGGCAGTTCGTCGAGCAGTTCACCGAGCAGTGGCTCGAACTCGACCGGCTCCAGCGCGTGACCGTGAGCAAGGAGCGTTACCCCGGCACCGACGAGGCGCTCCTCACCGCCATGCGGTTGGAGACGATCCACTTCGCCGGCGAGGTGCTGCGCGACGACCTGAGCGTCTTCCAGTTCCTTTCGTCCGACTTCACTTGCGTCAACGACCGACTCGCGGCACATTACGGTATCAAGGGTGTGGAAGGCCCGAAGTTCCGTAAGGTGACGCTCGACAAGGAGCACCACCGCGGCGGCATCCTGACGCACGCGAGCGTGCTGACCGGGAACTCGGACGGACTGGACGGCCACCCGATCAAGCGCGGCATGTGGGTGCTGAAGAACCTGCTCGACGACCCGCCGCCGCCGCCGCCACCGAACGTGCCCGAGTTGAACCGCGAAAGCCCGAAACTGCGCGGGCTGACGATCCCGCAAGCGCTGGCCGCCCACCGCGACAACGCCGCCTGCGTGGGCTGCCACAAGAAGATCGACCCGTTCGGTCTGGCCTTCGAGGAGTATGACGCGGTCGGCAACTGGCAGCGCGACGGCGTCGGTGCCCAGTTGCGCAAGCGGCGGACGAACAACGCCATCGACGCGAAGGCCGAACTGCCGAGCGGCGCGAAGATCGACGGCCTGAGCGAACTGCGCGACGAGCTGATGAAGACCCGAGCCGACGACTTCCGCCGGGCGCTGCTGCGGAAGGTGCTGGCCTACGCCCTGGGCCGCGCGCTGACGCTCCGCGACACGGACGCCGCCGACGCGCTGGTGCCCGCGCTCCGCGAGCGCGGTGACAAGTTCGGCGCGCTGATCGAACTGGTTGTCGGAAGCGAACCGTTTCAATCGAAGTAAGAGTAGTCCGCCGCTCCGCGGCGGTCTTCGATTACGCGAACCAAAGAGAAGAACCGCCGCGGAGCGGCGGGCTATTCTAAGAAAGGCCCACTACCATGCCCCTGCCCTCCTGGTCGCTCGACCGCCGAACCGTTCTCCGCGGCGCGGGCCTGGCGCTCGCACTGCCGTGGCTCGAAGCGATGTCGCACGCGGCCCCGGCCGCGGCCGTTGCCAAGCCGCCCAAGCGGTTCTGCGCGTTCTTCTTCGGCAACGGCGTCAACCTGCCGGGGGCGAAGAAGGCCGGGCACGAGGACTGGCACTGGTTCCCGCACACCGACGGGGCCGACTACAAGTTCACGAAGTCGCTGGAGACGCTGGCCCCGCACCGCGCCGACCTGACCATCCTCGGCGGGCTGTCGCACGCCACCAGCCGCCAGCTCGTCGGCCACAACACCGTGGACGTGTGGCTCACCGGCGCGGACATCCGCGAGAACCTGAACAACTCCGCGTCCATCGATCAGGTGATCGCGCGGCACCAGGGCGACAAGACCCGCATCCACTCGCTGGTGCTGTCCAGCCACGGCGGGGTAGGGACCAAGAGCCGCAGCACGACCATCGCGTTCGACACGCAGGGCCGCGCGATCCCGGCGGAGTCGAACCCGCGGCGCGTGTTCGAGCGGCTGTTCGAAGCGCCCGCCGACGGCGACCTCGCGGCGCGCAAGAAGGCGCTGACCGTGGGCAAGCGCCGCGTCGACTTCCTCCTCGACGACGCCAAGAGCCTGCGCACCAAGCTCGGCACCCCGGACCAGCAGCGACTCGACGAGTTCCTCCAATCGCTCGACGAGGTCGAAGGGCGCGTCGCGCGTGCGCAGGACTGGCTCGGTAAGGCGCTGCCGCAGGTGGATCGCGGCGCGGTCAACCTGGAGGTGTCGCAGAAGGGGCCGACGGACTACATCCGCACCATGTACGACCTGATCGCGCTGGCGTTCGAGACGGACACCACGCGGTCGGCCGCGTACCAGGTGACGGCCGAAGACGGCGTCGGCATCTGCGACCGGTTCCCCTCGATCCTCAAGTTCGGGCGCGGCGGCGGGCACCACGGGCTGAGCCACGACGACAACGACCCGACGCACGGCTGGGGCAAGTACGACCGCTATCTCGCGGAGCAGTTCAACTACTTCCTGGGCAAGCTCGCGAAGGTCCGCGAGGGCGAGATCACGCGGCACTCGGG
>SXHE01000162.1 GCA_005773755.1 Planctomycetia bacterium | reverse complement strand
TTTCATCGCCACGCGGCCCGCTACGATCATCACGACGCACTGCCGCGGCGAGAACCGCATGGCCTCGGAGCCGAAGCGGGCGATGTCGTACCGGCTGCTCGCGGTCGCCATCAGTTCGATGCCGCAGCACGCGGTGGCGAACGGCATGGGCCACAGGCTGTGCTTGCGGGCCATGTTCGCGAGGAAGTCCAGCTTCGACACCAGAAAATCCGGCAGCAGGTTCGTTAGCGCCACTGGAACACCCCCTTCTTCCAGGCGTACAGGTAGGCGATCACGAACGTGGCGAGGAACACCAAGATTTCGAGGAACACGACCGTGCCGAACACGAGCCTCCACGCCTGATCGCCGCCGTCGCCGTAGGCGATCACCACCCACGGGTACAGGAACAGGAGTTCCACGTCGAACACGAGGAACAGGATGGCAATGAGGTAGAACTTGATGTCGAACTGCATCCGGGCCGAGCCGACCGGGTCCATGCCGGATTCATACGGCATCTGCTTGACGCGGTTCGGCTTGCGCGGCTTGAGCGGGAACAGGTGCGTGGCCGCGATCGCGCCGACGGCGAACGCCAGACACACGACCGCATAAATCAGAATCGGGTAGTACGCGGCCAGATCGAACGCCGGCTCGATCCCGGCGGGCGTCTGAACGGGGGTGACCGGCATTCCTCAACCCCTCTCTCCGCGTGCGCGCCGCGGGAGCCTTGTGAATCTTTTCACAAGTACCATCATACAAAGGCCGGGCGCGCCGTCCATTCTTCTGTGGCCGGGGTCATTGACTCCGGTGCTGTACGATTAGTGTTGCTCCGGCCTCAACGGTACGATCCTGGTGTTGGCGGCGGGTTCGCGTGGTAAACCCCTCCCCCGGCCCCTCCCCGCACAGGGGAGGGGTGGGTTCGCGATTGACGATACGGTCAGCAGCCCGGCGCGCGGCAAGTTTAGCGCGCGTGCTCCCCTCCCCGCACAGGGGAGGGGCCGGGGGAGGGGTTTACCACGCGAACCCGACACCAGCACCGGGTTCGTGTAAATGAGGCCGGCTACAGAAACACAGGGAGGGTTCGTCGTGTCGTTCGGTCCCGCGTCGTCGAGCCGGGGCGCGCCGGGTGATGTGGACCACGCGCGCCAGCACTACCGCGCCGGCGAGGTGTTCTACAACGTCCGCCGCTGGGACGACGCCCTGCGCGAGTTCACCGAGGCGCTGCGGCTCGACCCGCGGTTCGTGGATGCGTTCCACTTTCGCGGGATCGTTTGGGAAAACAAGCGGGTGTGGGCGAACGCCCTCGCCGACTACGGCGAGGCCCTGCGCCTGGACCCCGCCAACTACCGCGTGCTCGCGGCCCGCGGGTACACCTTCCAAAAGATCGGCAGCGTCGACCGCGCGCTCGACGACCTGAACGAGAGCCTGCGCATCCACCCGCGCAACACCAACGCCCTCATCAACCGCGGCTGGGTGTTCACCCAGCGGCGCGAGTTCGACCGCGCCGCGGCCGACCTGGACGAGGCGATTCGGATCGACCCCACCGACCCCGATGCCTTCCTCACGCGCGGCGAACTGCGCCGCCGGCAACGGCAGTTTGACGACGCGCTGAGCGACTACGGCGAGGCGCTGCGCCTGCGCCCGAACAGCGCCCGCGTGCTCGCCAACCGCGGCCTCGTCTGGAGTGATCGCGGCGAGTACGCGCGGGCGCTCGACGACTACACCGAGTCGCTGCGCCTCGACCCGTCGGACCCGGACACGTTCCGCAGCCGCGGGTGGGTGCGAACGCAGAAGCAGGACTGGGACGAGGCTCTCGCCGACTACTCGGAGGCCGCGCGGCTCGATCCGCTCTCGCCCAGCTCGTATTGCAGCCGCGGCTGGGTGTGGTCGCGCAAGGAGCAGTTCGACCTCGCGCGGGCCGACTTCACCGAGGCGCTGCGGCTCCAACCGGACCACGAACAGACGCACGTTAACCTGTGCTTCCTGTACCGCCGGCAGAAGCAGTACGCGCAGGCCCGTGATGGGGTCACGGGCGCGCTGCGGCTGGCCCCGAACAGTCGCGTGCTGCTCAACACCCGCGCGTGGCTGCTGGCGACCTGCCCCGACGAGACCGTTCGCGACGGCCCGACCGCGACGGCCGACGCGACCCGCGCGTGCGAGCTGACGAACTGGACCGAGTTCAACTACATCGACACGCTGGGCGCGGCCTGCGCCGCCGCCGGTCTGTTCGACGCGGCCATCGAGTGGCAGGTGATGGCGCTGGAAGACGTCGGGTTCGTGGCCGAGTACGGCCCCGCAGCCAACGAGCGCCTGCGGCTCTACCGCGAGCGCAAGCCGTACACCGAGGCGTGAGCGCGGGGCCGCGCTCGCTCACAGCACCCCGTCCGACGGCGGGAACATCGACCGCAGCAGCCGCGCGGACAGGTCGAACTCCGGTGTGAAGGCCAGCTCGACCGCGGCGACCGCGCTCACCCGCACGTCCATCGACCGCACCACGCCCACGGGCCGCCCGTCGATGAACCCGCGGATCGGCCGCTTGCCGTTATGGTCCAGGCTGGTGATCGAGACCCGCGCGTCTTCGGGCATCGTCACGGGCCGCCAGAACCGCGGGCGGAACACGTTCGACCCGGCCAGCGTGAGTACCGGCGCGGTCAGCGGCACCGAGGTCGCGCCCATCGCCCGCGCGTACGCGCTCGACCCGCACGGGGTCGCCACCAGCAGCCCGTCGCCCACCACGCGCGGCACCTGCGTGCGCCCGTCCACGTCCACCCGCAGCCACGCGGCCTGCCCGCTGTCGCGCTCCACCCAGGCGTCCGCGCACGCCAGCGACGGCGACCGGGTTCCGTCCGGCGTTTCGGTGTCCACGCGCAGCATCGGCATCCGGTACAGCATCAGTTCCGAGTTCTCCAACTCGTCCGGTAGCGACTCGTTCATCAGGAACCCGAGCGTGCCGGCGTTCAGCCCGATGAACGGGAGCCGGAGCCGCCAGTGTTCGCGGATCGCGTGCAGCATGGTGCCGTCGCCGCCCAGCGCGAGCACGTGCGTCGGGTCGCTCGTTTCGTACCGGCGGAACTTCTCCGCGTACGCGCGGGCCTTCTCGTTGCGCTCGTCGAACACGATCTTCAGCCGCACGTCGGACAACCGCACGCGGGCCTCGCGCGGGCTGGGCCGCCCGGTGAACAGCCCGTACCGGCGCAGGTACGACTCGACCGCGGGCGGCACGTCCGGGCGCGCCGGGCCGCCCTGGAACACGCGGGTGCGGATGTCCGCGGTGGGCACGTGGCCGTCCACCTCGATCAGCTCGCACGTCGGCGGTCGGTCGCGCGGGTCCGGCGCGCACTCGCTGGGGTGCAGCACCACGAACCGCCCGCCGCGCCAGGCGTCCGCGCCGCACTCCCATTTGGTGTGGACCCACGACTTCCCGTTGCGCCCGTCGGTCAGGAACTCGTCCGAGACGACGTGCCACACCTCGCCCCGATCGGCGTGCAGGTCGTCGAACGCGACGTGCGGGGTGAACACGCCGTCGTCGAGGTCCGACAGATCGACCGTCACGCCGGGCAGGTCGCGGAACGCGAGGTCGGCCATCACCGCGCGATGGATGGGTGCGGCGTGCTCGCTCTCGTTGTCGCACTTCGGTCCGTTGGGGCGCACGATCACCTCGTCGAAGCCGCGCCCGCGGAGCATCTTCGCCACCCGCCGGTGGAACGTGGTCGGCGGGTCGAAACTGCCGGTAAAGATCGCCACCTTGCGGCGCTTGACCGACACCACCTGATCGCGCCCGCGGACGCGCCGCGCGGTGTTCGCGATGATCGCCGCCGCCGCGTCGAGCCGCTGAAACACCAGTAGCGCGCCGAGGCCGTCGGATGACGCCGCGACTTCGCCCCCGAGCACCTTCCCCCGTGTGCCGGGGTACAGCCGGTCGGCCACCTCGGTGGCGGCGTCCGCGAACGGGCCGCTCACCACCACCGCCAGCCCGATCTCCGCGGCGCGGGAAATGAACCCGGCGGCAGCGGCCACGTCCGGGCCGCTGACCGGGGCCAGCGCCGGGATGGGGTCCGGGTCGGTACACGTCGTCAGCCGGGCGCGGGTCGCCAGCGCGACCGCGGCGCTCGCCGTGCCGAGCGCATCGGTCGCAACGACCACCGCGCCGTCCTTCGCTGCGTCCTCCGCTTCCTTCTGGCCGACGACGAACGCCGCCCGGAACTCGTCGGCGCTCAGTTCCGCGTCGCTGGAGCGCGCCCGCACCTTGCGGCACCGGTAGTTACTCGTCTCGCGTTGCGGGTGACAGAGCGACCCGACATCGACCAGCGCGACCTCGGCGTGAACGTGCCGCGCGAGAACGGCGGTCGCGGCCGCGCCGGAGACGACCTCGCGAATCGCCGGGCCGATGGTGGTGTCTTCGCCCGGCCCGTGATCGGCGGCGAACAGCACCAACCGGCGCGGGGCGGCGACGGGCGCGAGCGTTTGCTGAAGCTCACACAACCGCGCGGCGAGCGCGGCCAGCGGGCCGGCCGGCCAGCTCGCGGGCGCGGCGAGCGCGTCCAGGTTCGTGCGGATCGCGTCGGCGGACAGTTCGGACATGAAGCGGCATCCGTCGTGAGAAAGCGGTTGCCGCTGTTGTACCCGACGGGACACAATCGCACCACCGCGCCTCACGGGGGCGAATTGGTATCGGGTTCTGGCCCCGTGGGCCGGCCGGGGCTCAGCTCCGATGTTGTCGCCGGCCTTTGTGAGGCCGAAGCGACACGCGCCGCACGGCACCGGGGTCACAGACCCCGGCTACAGAAAGCGGTGACGCGCGACTGAGATTTGTGCACCACTTTCGCGCGTCTACCAGTTCGGCCCGTCACGCGGGCGCGGCGCTCGGCGCGGGCGATGGCACACTCGGCGCAGGTTCGACCGGCGCGAACTTCAGCTTCGGGAACAGGATCATCGCCACGATGAACACGCCGATCGCTTCGGCCGTGAGCAGGATGCCCTGCAGCTTCGGGAAGGTCGCGGCCAGCATGGTGAGGGCCAGGATCGCGGCGGCCGGGGCGACGGTGCCGAGCAGCGCGAGCCGCGCGCCCATCAGCGTGACCGCGCGCACGCCGATGATGAGCAGCGCGATCCCGGCCGACGCCACCACCGCCGCGCCCAGCGGGATGAACTCTTGCGCGAAGTACATCAGCGGGTACGCGCCCGCGAACGTGCCCACCGTGAGCAGCAGCATCCACCGGTCGAACTTCGTCACCTCGAACGCCTGCGCGACCAGCCCGACCAGCAGGCCGAAGATGAGCACACTGAGCGGGCCGAGCCACGTCAGCTCGCCGAGGCGGTCGATGGGCGAGATGCCGAGCACGTCCAACCGGACCGGTTGGCCGAACAGCAGTTGCTTGTAGTCCCAGGTGTAGACGGTCGTGCCCGCGGTGCGCTCCAGGCTGGTCGGTTGTAGCGACAGTTCCAGGAGGCGCACGTCGGAGCCGTTCGCGATCAGCGTGATCTGGAAGTGGTCGAGGCTCCCGCCGGGCGGCACCGACAGTTCGTACAGCCCCTTGCCCACGGCGGTGTAGGTGACCTCCATCGCGGTCGGCTTGTCGAGCTTCCCGCGCCAGACCAGCTTGCCGTCGCGCAGGCTCACGGCCGGACTCGGCACGCCGTCCGCGGTGATCGAGAGGTCGGCGAGCGAGATGGTTTGCGGCGGCAGCGGCAGTTCGAGTTCACACTCGCCCGCGGCTTCGTTCGGCCGCGCGGCCCTCAATTGGCCGACGAACTTGGCCTCGTAGATCGACTCCGGGGTCGCGGTGCCGACGCTCAGTTTCGGTGTCAGTTCCACCTTCGCGACGAACGTGGTGACGCGAGCGCGGGCACGCGGCGCGGGCGGCTTCACGGCGTCCTTCGGCGCGTCGGCCGCGTTGGGCGGGGCCGCCTCCTGTTGCGGCGCGCCGCTCCCCAGCTTCTTGGACACGGCCGTCTGCCGCACCTTCTGGACCGCGGGCAGCAGCAGCCCGATCAGGACCGCGATCACGGCCACGACGACCAATAGTTCCATCAGCGTGAACCCGCGACGCAACGAACGAGACATGAGGACGCCCTCCGTCGGTGACGCGGGCACGAGGGTAGAGATGAGCGCCCGCTTGGAGTGTTGACGGCAGCGAACGCGCGCCATTCCACCGCGGCGGGGCCACTACTTGAGGTGCTTGTCCAGAAACGCGAAGGCGTCGGCCTGCATGTCGCGAGTGAACTTGTGCGGCTCGTCGTAGAACCGGCCGGTGAACTTGTCCTTCGCGCCGCCCTTCTCGTACACCTTGGCGATCACTTCAACGGATTCCTTCATGCCCGCGAGTGGGAACAGCCCGTCCTTCGCGCACTGCTGAACGAGCAGTGCTCGCGGGGCCGCCATCGACACCACGTCGGGCAGGTCGAGCCACCGGTGCAGGTGCGGGACGAAGTGGACGAACGAGTGCGTGTCGAGGTGCGCCTTCACCATCGGCTTGACCGTGGACATGAACCCGGTCACGCACGCCGCGACGATGCGGTCGTCCAGCCCCGCGAGGTACAGCGCCCGGTGCCCGCCCATCGAGATGCCCAGGCACCCGATCCGCTTCGGGTCCACGTCCGGGCGCGCCGCGAGGTAATCGACGGTGCGGATGTCGTCCCACGTCACGACGCCCGGCCACGTCAGCCCGGCGAGCGCCAGCCCCTTCACGACGGTCGATTCCTTCGCGCGGCACTTGGCGTTCGGCCCCTGCACGTCGGCCACGGCGTACTTCGTGCGGTCGAAGCCCATCTTGGCGTCGGCGTCCATCATCACCCGGCGCTCTCCGAACATGAGCGCGTCGATCACGATCACGACGTACCCGCGGCCCACGAGCTGCGTGGCCGTGGGGCGGCCGTCGTAGTTGCGCTCGTGGTAACCGGTCATCACCTCGTGGTTCTTGCCGAAGTCGATCACCTTTTCCTTGCCGAAGAGGAACATGCCGCCGTGCGAGTGCAGATCGACCACCGCGGGCGCGGGCTTCTTCAGCCCCTTCGGGACGAGCACATACGCGGGCACGCGGAACAGCGGGCCGGTCGAGAACACGACCTTCTCGCGGGTGTAGCCGTCGCAGTCGGCGCGCTCGATCAGCTCCGGCTTCGGGTCCACTTTCTCCGGCTTGTAGGCGAACGCCTCGAACACCTTCGCGCGCCCGGCGGCCTTGAACTCGCCGAGCGTCTTGAACGTGTCGCCGAGGAACGAATACGCGAACCGGTTCCGCTCCGCGAGTTCGTTGACCGGGGCGAACAGGGTGCCCAGGTCCGCGCCGGTGGGTTTCAGCTCGCGCGGCAGATCGGCGGGCATGTCGAGCGCGGGCGCGCTCGCGGTCGCGCCAAGAAGGGCGGGCAGCGCGGCGCTGTGCTGAAGGAACTCGCGGCGGGTGGTCGGCATCGCGGCACCTGGGGAAACGGAGAGTGCCCACCGGACCCCTCGCGGGGCGTCGGCGGGCACTCTCAGGTTATGCGCGGGTGAGCGGGCGCGTTGCTCACGCGACCGGAATCGTCCCCAACAGGTCGTCGAACGCGCTCCCGGCGGCGAGCTGAGCCAGAGCCGAGCACCCGCCGCACGAGCACTTATCGGCCCGCGGGGCCGCGGTGACGGTGTAGGTGGTGGTGTCGGTGCCTTCGGTCGCGACCTGGGCCGGGGTGTCGTCCCCCGTCGGCGCGGTCGGGCCGGTCTGAGCCACTTCGAGGCCGGCGTACAGCCCGTCGATTGAGGTCGGGCCGCCCAGCGGGTAGGCGACGGGAGCGCCGCCACCGTTCGCGATCATCTGTTCGAAGGTGAACGCGCGGGCCTGGGCGTTGGCCTTGTTCGCGCTGCCGACGACCAGTTCGGCGCGGCCGTCGCCGTCCAGGTCGCGCATCGCCAGCCGTGCGCCGGTCGGGTCGTTCGGGGCGAAGGAGAAGAAGCTGGCGATGGGGGCCAAGTTGTTCGGGTTCACGCCGGTCGCGAGGGACGCCCCGGACCACATGCGGATGTGAGCGGCGGCCCCGCGGTCCGGGCTGAAGACCAGTTCGCCCAGCCCGTCGCCGTCCATGTCGCCCACCACCGCGTTCATCGCGCCCTGGAACCCGGCGAACGGAACGTAGTCCGCGTACAGGCGGGTCGGGTTGTTGTGCCGCAGCGTGGCCCCCGAGTAGATGGCGACGCGGGCCTCGGTCATGCCGCCGGTGGTCACAATCACGTCCGCGAACCCGTCGCGGTTCAGGTCGCCCACGGCGACGCGGGCACCGCCGCGGAAGTTCGGGTTGTCGAAGGCGAAGAAGCTGGACTGCAGTTGGAGCGCGCCGTCGACGATGCGGAACGTCTTGATGTGCGGCCCGGCCCCGCCGTCGGCGGACACCGCGAGGTCGGCCCGGCCGTCGCCGTCGATGTCGCCGCCGGAGATAAACAGTCCGCCGTTGAACCCGGCGAACACGACCGTTTGCCCCACGAGCGTGCTGCCGTCGCGCCCGTTGAGTATCTGGATCACCGACGTCGGCCCGGCCCCGGTGGTGATGACGTAATCGGTAACGCCGTCGCCGTTGAAGTCGCCGCCGGTGACGCGGAGGATGCCGCGGTAGCCGGCGAACGGGACGATCTTCTGGCCGGTGGGGACGAGCGACCCGCCGGACAGGGTGAACATCGTCAGCGCGCCGTCGGCGCTGCCGGTGAAGGCGACCGGCGTGCCGCCGGCCAGCGGGACGCGGGTGAACGTCGGCGCGGTCGGCGCAGGGGCCGGCGTCGGGGCCGGCGTCGCCCCCACCGCGGTCGCGC
>SXHE01000001.1 GCA_005773755.1 Planctomycetia bacterium | reverse complement strand
GCCCGTTGAGCCGTGCAAAGCGCCGGCAGTCGCGTTCGAGGTGTACACGCCGAAGAACGCCAGCGACGTGCGCAAAGGCACGGTGGACCGGGCGAAGGCAACGTGCCTGTGCTGCGGCAAGGTGCTCTCACCAGAGCGTGTATGCGCACAAATTGCTGCGCAGCACGGCGGCGCAGACGTGATCTTCGACGCGAAGGGAAATCGAATCGGCGGCGCGAGGTTGCTCGCGGTTGTTCTCCTGAAAGACGGAGAAAGCGGACGACAGTTCCGCACTGCAACTGATAACGATTACGCACCAGTGTTCGCTGCTCAGCAGCGCGTCAATGAGATTAGCAAGAATGCTGTTGGTGGACTCAGTTCAACGCCAGATGAACCATTACCTCCTAAAGGGACGCTCGGATTTCGTGTTCAGCGATATGGAATGTTGAAGTGGGGAGACCTGTTTACCGCACGACAGAAACTAAACCTCACGACACTCAGCCGAAAACTCACGGGGGCGCAAACGAGTTCAAGTACTCGCGCTGAAACGGAACTCGGCGCGATCGGAATTAGCCGACTCGCTGACATCAGCAATGCGCTTTGCTCATGGAAGCCATCAATGTCGCAAGTCATACACGTCTTTACACGACACGCGCTCCCAATCGTCTGGGATTTCGCAGAAGCATCTCCGCTTGGCGAACAGGCTGGTGATTACACGATAACTGTCGGCAACATTGCACGGATATTAGCCGATAGCCCGAGTTACCCGCACTCGGGGACAGTGCAAGTCGCAGACGCGACCTCACACCCACTCGATCAAGAGGCAGTAAGTGTCTTCTTCACTGACCCGCCATACTACGACGCGATCCCGTACTCGGACCTGTCCGACTTCTTCCTCGTGTGGTTGAAGCGGGCGCTGCCGGGGCATCCGCTGCTGCGCGATCCGTTCAACCCCAGCAACAAGCTGTCGCCGAAGAAGGAAGAGGCCGTTCAGGACGAAACGAAGAAAGTGGACGGCAAGCCGAAAGATCGGGCGTTCTTCGAGGCGACGATGGGCAAGGCGTTCGCCGAGGGCCGGCGCATCCTCAAAGACGACGGCATTGGTTGCGTGGTGTTCGCTCACAAGACAACAGAGGGCTGGGAGGCGCTGCTTTCTGGTCTGATCGTTGGTGGGTGGACGATCACCGGGTCGTGGCCGATCTCCACTGAGATGGCGACCCGCCTTCGCGCGAGAGAGTCGGCGGCGCTGGCGACGAGTGTTCACCTGGTGTGTCGGCCGCGGAGCGCGGACGCGCCCGATGGCGACTGGGACGTGGTGCAGCGCGAGTTGCCGCGCCGCATCGCCGAGTGGATGACCCGGCTGCAACAGGAAGGGGTTCGGGGCGCGGATTTGGTGTTCGCGTGCATCGGCCCGGCGCTGGAGGTGTACAGCCGGTATCCGCGTGTGCTGGACGCCAGCGACAACGTGATCCCGCTGGGCGGCGACCCCGAAGCGAAAGACCCGCACCAGCGCGGGTTCCTCGCGTATGTGTGGGAACAGGTCGGCAAGGCGGCGCTTCAGGAGGTGCTGAAGCAGAACGCCGATACGGGGCTGGAACAGGACGCCCGCCTCACGGCGCTGTTCCTGTGGACGCTGCAAAGCACCGCCACGAAGCCGAGCGCCACCGACGACGAAGAAGTGAGCGAAGACGACGAGAGCGAGGACGAAGACGACGAGGACGGCGCGAAGGAGAAGAAGGCGAAGGGGTTCGCGCTGCCCTACGACGTGGTCCGCCGCTTCGCCCAACCGCTGGGCATTCACCTGGAAGAGTGGGAGCGCTGGACCATCGGCACCGCGAAGGGCGTTGTGCGGCTGCTGCCCGTGACCGAGCGCGCGGAGCAACTGCGGGGGAAGGGGGGCGTCGTGCCGACCGCCGACGCGCCCGCGCAGGCGACGAAGAAGGCCGCCGGGCCGGCGCTGTTCGACAACACGCCCGATCCGGTCGAAGTCCCGGCGAAGGGCCGGAAGGGTAAGAAGAAGGCCGACGCCGAGGGCAAGGCCGCGCCCGCGCGCGAGCTGACCACGCTGGACCGCATCCACAAGGCGATGCTGTTGCAGAGCACCGGGCAAACGCAAGCGCTGCGCGAGCTGCTGGCCGCGGAGAAGGCCCGCGGCCCGGAGTTCCTGCGGCTGGCGAACGCACTCTCGCCGCTGTACCCCACCGGCTCGTGGGAGAAACAGAAACTCGACGCAATGCTGCAAGCGCTCCCGAAGTAGAGGACAGAGGACAGAGGACAGAAAGACGGTTTTTGACAGGATGTACAGGATCAGACAGGATGCAGAGTTGAGCTGACCGTTCTCTATCCTGTTTTCATCCTGTTCATCCTGTCAAAACTCTTCTGCCTTTGGCCGCTGTCTCGTCTCGTGGTGGAACCTGTATTCGTTTTGAGGCCCTGTGATGTCGATCGACCCGTGGTACAAGGTGGTGACGGCCCGTAAGGAAGTGCGCGAGGGGCGGTCGTTCAACCCGGACGAGTTCGCCATTCACCTGGAACAAGTGGTGTCGGCGAAGGCCCCAGACGACTACACGAAACCGGACCAGTTCTTCGCCCGCACCTGCTTCACCCGCGCGCTGCGCGAGCACTGCGGCATGGTGCTGCGCCGGCTGACCGGCGAGACGGCGAACACCTCGCCGGTAATGGCGCTGGTGACGCAGTTCGGCGGCGGTAAAACGCACACCCTGACGGCCCTGTACCACCTCGCCAAGACCGGCCCCGCGTCGGCCGCGTTCAACGGCATCGGCACGCTGCTGACGGAGGCGAAGGTCGCGGAGGTGCCGAAGGCCGCGGTCGGGGTGTTCGTGGGCAACGCCTGGGACCCGCAACCGGGCCGTGAAACGCCGTGGCTCGATCTGGCGTACCAGCTCGCCGGCGAGAAGGGCGTCGCGGCGCTGGGCGAGTCGGCGAAGGAGACGCCACCGGGCACCATCGCGCTGGGCAAGCTGTTCGACGCGGCCGGCGGGTGCGTGCTGATCCTGTGCGACGAGGTGCTGAACTTCATGAACCGGCACCGCAAGCTGGCGGAGCCGTTTCACGCCTTCATTCAGAACCTGTCGAGCGCGATCACGGGCACGCCCCGCGCCGCAGCGGTCATCAGCCTGCCGCGCAGTCAGGTGGAGATGACGGAGTGGGACGTGACGTGGCAGGAGAAGATCAAGAAGGTGGTGAACCGGGTCGCCATCGACCTGATCGTGAACGACGAGGCCGACATCGCGGAGGTGATCCGCCGCCGGCTGTTCGAGGACCTGGGCGGGGAGAAGACGCGCGAGAAGGTGGCGAAGGCGTTCGCCGCGTGGTGCGTCCAGCAGCGGGCGCAACTGCCGGGCGAGTGGACCGCGGTGAACACGGCGAACACCGACAAGAAGGCGCAGGAGTCGTTGCAGAAGCGGTTCGAGGACTGCTACCCGTTCCACCCGGCGACGATCTCGGTGTTCCAGCGGAAGTGGGCAACGGTGTCGCAGTTCCAGAAGACCCGCGGCACGCTGGCGATGCTGGCGCAGTGGATCGCGTGGGCGGTGAAGGACGGGTACAAGGAGGCCCGGCGCGAGCCGCTCATCACGCTCGGCTCGGCCCCGCTGCACGTCTCGGCGTTCCGCAGCGTGGTGCTGGGGCAACTGACCGCGGGGAACGTGGGCACGGAGATCGGCACCGCGATCGACACCGACGTGTCGGGGCCGAACGCGCACGCGCGGGCGCTGGACATGAGCACGTCCGGGGTGCTGCAAGACATCCACCGGCGGGTCGGGGCCGCGGTGTTCTTCGAGTCGTCCGGCGGCCAGGTGGACAAGGTCGCGCATCTGCCGGAGCTGCGGTTCGCCATCGGCGAGCCGGATGTGGACACCACGTCCGTGGATACGGCGGCGGCGGCGCTGGAGAAGAAGGCGTACTACGTCCGCGCGGCCGGCTCGGACGGGTACCGCATCCACCACAAGCCGCGGCTGAAGAAGGTGGTTCACGACAAGCGGGCGGCGCTGGACTTCGAGGGCGAGGTGCGGCCCGCGGTGCGGAAGCTCATCAAGGAGGAGTTCGAGAAGGGCTGCACGCTGCCGCTGGTCGCGCTGCCGGACGACCCCGGGGCGGTGGCCGACTCGCCGCGGCTGTCGCTGGTCGTCGTCGGCCCGGAGGTCGAGTGCTCGGACCCGCTGGCCGCGACACTGGGCGCACAGGTGCGGGAGTGGGTGCGGGCGAAGGGCACGTCGCCGCGGTTGTACCCCGCGGCGCTCGCGTTCTGCTTCAAGCAACCCGGCCGGCAACTGGTGGACAAGGTCGAGAACTGGCTGGCGTGGAAGCGGATCGCGTCGGACGTTGCGAAGGGCGTCATCGGGTCCGAGTTCGACGCGACCGATAAGGCCGAGATCCGCACGGAGGTGACGAGCGCCGAAGACGAGGCGCGCGACGAGGTGTGGGCCAGCTACCGGTATGTGGTGGTGAGCGAGAAGGCGGACAAGGGCGTGCCCATCGACATGGGTGCCGGACACATGAACGATAACGACTCGCTGTGCGCGCGGGTGCTCGCGGCGCTCAAGTCGGAAGGACTGCTCAACGAGACCGTGGGCGCGGGGTACATCGACCGGAAGTGGCCGGACGCGCTGAAGGCGTCCGGGGCGTGGCCGCTTCAAGGGCTTCGGCAGGGCTTCCTCGACGGCAGCCTGACGCGCCTGATGGACCCGGACAAGGTGCTCCGGCAGAAGCTGGTCGAGTTCGTGCAGAAGGGCGACTTCGGCCTCGCATCCGGCCCGCAACCGGGCGGAACTTACCAGCAGGTGTGGTTCGCGCGCGAGCTGCCGCCGGAGGAAGTGACGTTCGACGCCGGCGTGTTCCTGCTCACGAAGGCGAAGGCGAAGGAGCTGACGACGAAGCCGCCGGAACCGGTCGTGGTGACACCGGGCGACGGTGGCCCCGGTCCCGCGCCGGTGGTGCCCCCGGTTGTTCCGCCCGTTGTTGTCCCGCCCGTCGTGCCGCCGCCGGTTGCACCTGGGGAGTTGCACCTGTTCGGCGAAGTGCCGAGCGAGCAATGGAACCGGATCGGCACGAAGCTGCTGACCAAGTTGAAGGCGTCCGGCACCGCCACCATTCACATCGACATCCGCGTGAAGCTGAACCCCGGCACCGGCGACATCGGCACCGAGGTGAACCAAATCCTCAACGACCTCACACTGGCGGGCGCGCTTCAGCTCGTCACAAGTGGCGGGTAACTGCGCTCCCCGCAAGGCCCACGAGTTGGGGTCACAGTTCTGTACCGCAGCGTACCGCAGTAGGTGCGGTACTACCGCAATTCCTCGGTGATTCTTGCAGTAGAACTACGACCTTGCAATGGTGGCAGAGTCGCGTAAAATGCTGTAAGTTGTAGGCTTTTCGTGACTCGGGCCGGGTTTCCGCACTCCCCTTACACGGGAGGTGTCACAGGTTCAAATCCTGTAGCGCCCACTGCGGACAAACTCAATCGGTCCAAGCCTTTAGCGCTTACCTCCTGGTTGTTCGGGAGCGCGATCTCCGAACTCACGCCGCGGGCCGGTGACGCCAACGCAAACGGGCCGCTAGCGCTGTGCTCGCGGCCCGTCGCGTTTTTGGGCACCAATCAGCTCACGTACACGCCGCTGGAGATGAGGCCGTCGAGGGCGAAGAAGCTGTCGACCAGGGCGAGGGTCAGGCCGTTGAACGCCTTGACGTGTGGCTGTGCGCCTGGGCCGGCCCCGGCGAGGATCTCGGCGAAGCCGTCGCCGTTCACGTCCCGCGCGCCGACGTGTACACCGACGGTTGAGCCGGGGAAGGCGAGGAAGCTTGCCAACTCCACAGGGGTCGCGCCGTCGAACACCTTCACATGCGAGCCGAAGTTCCCGGACCCGGTGATGATGTCGGCCTTGCCGTCACGGTTGATGTCGCCCGCCGCGACGAACACGCCACCCGTGAAGTTTGGTGCGTAAGCGAAGAACGAGCGGACTTCTGCTAATGTCAGGCCGTCGAACACCTTCACATGCGGGCTGGCCCCAGGCCCGGTCCCGGTGATGATGTCGGCCTTGCCGTCGCCGTTCACGTCACCGCCGGCCACGGTCACCCCGCCGAGGAAGTTTTCATTGTAGGCGAAGAACGAATGGAGCTCCGCGCCGGTCAGGCCGTCGAACACCTTGACGTGCGGCGTGGCCCCGGCCCCGGCCCCCACGATGATGTCGGCCTTGCCGTCGCCGTTCACGTCGCCCGCCGCGACGAATACGCCACCCGAGAACAGTGGGTTGTACGCGAAGAACGAGCGGACCTCCGCGCCGGTCGCGCCGTCGAGCACCTTGACATGGCTGGCCCCAGGGCCGGTCCCGACGATGATGTCCGCGATCCCGTCGCCGGTCACGTCACCGCTGGCGGTGCGCACCTCGCCCAGGAAGCCGGTGAAGGGCGTCATGGTCGTGCCGTTCGCCAGCTTGACGGTGGCCCCCACGCCGAACGCGCCGCCCCCACCCATAGCCGGCGGCGGTGACATCGGCGGCGGGGGCGGAGGAGGCGGAGGAGGTACGTCGTTGATTGTCAGCGTGGCGGTCGTCGTCGCACCCAGTACGCTCGCGTTGGTCGGCGACGCGAGTTCGAACACGAGGTTTTCGGGGCCTTCCGAGCCGTTAGCGTCGGTCACGAGCGGGATGTTCAGGGTCGCGCTGGTCGCGCCGTCGGCGAACGTAACCGTGTACGGCCCGTCCACGCCGATGTCGGCGGGGTCCGCGGTCCCGCTGGTGATGTTCACCGTGACCGAGATCGCACCGCTGGAACCGCCGGTGCGGGTGAGCGTGAGGGCCGCGGTCGTCCCTTCATTGCCGGAGAAGGACGTGCCGGTGAACGACACCGCCCCGGCCGGGGCGTCGGCGAGAGTGAAGCCGCTCAACGGGGTCGAACCCGCGCCGACATTGCCCAGCGCCGTCGCCGCGCCGGTGGCGAGGTCGATGCGGTACAACCCGGTCGTGCTGCCCACGGTGAGCACCGCGTAGGCGAACCCACTGGCGGCGGAGCCGGAGGTTGTGACGCGCACGCCGGCCGGGATGTCGAAGCCGTTCACGTCCGTGAAGTTGAATGCCCCGACGCCCATAGTGATCGGCAGTCCGGTGCCGTTCGTGCCGGCGTTCGCCGGGTTCTGGATGAACAGGGTGTCGCCGATGGCGTCGAGCGTGTAAAGGGTGGTGGTGCCACCGCTGAGCGATTGACCGAAGTTGTTGGTGTAGGCCGCCCCGCTCACGCCCGTCGAATCGCCGTTGATGTTGCCGTCGGGTTGGGTGCCTGTGGCAGCGCCGCCATCGACCCCGAGCCCGGTGTCCGGGTTGATGCGGAAGTTCAGTCCCGTACTGGTGACCACGCGGATGCGGTCCACCGTGGGGTTGAAGTCGAACCCGTAGCCGAAGGCCGAGGGATCGGGGAAGCCGAGCGGATTATTCCCGGCGTCGACGAACGCGGGCTGCCCCACCACGGTCGCAGCGCCGGTCTGCGGATCGATCCGGTAGATGGTGCCCTGGCCCGTGCCGTTGACGCCGAAGCCGAACAACTGCCCCGTCGCCGGGCGGAAGTCGATGCCCACCAGCGTTTCGTTCGGGTCCAGCCCGCTGACCGCCTGCGTTGTTATCGTGCCCGGTGAACTCGTGTTGAACCGGACGAGGCTCGCGGCTCCGGGGGTGTGGTACCCGCATCCAACGCGATCGCCGGGATGCCGCCCAGGTCGTTCTGGATCGCGAGGCCCGACACCGCCGTGCTGCCGTTGCCGACGTTCCCGATGAGCGTGGCCACGCCATTTACGAGGTTGATGCTGTAGAGGCCGGTCGTGCCGCCGACGTTCAGGACTGCGAAGGCCGAACCGCTGGTCACGGGTGAATCTGAGGCCGGCGCGTTCACGCCGGCGGGGATGTCGAACCCGGTCACGTTGGTGAAGTTGAGCGGGTTGCTGTTCAGTGTGATAAAGATAGGTGTTACGCAGTTGGCGGTCGGTCACGCCCTAAACCTGTGCAGGCTCTGGGTGTTGTGCCATCTCCCTCGCGGGGTGCCTTGCGCGGGTGGCGTTGTGGCTCTAGTGTAGCCCCATGAGCGTGCCCAAAGTCCACG
>SXHE01000161.1 GCA_005773755.1 Planctomycetia bacterium | reverse complement strand
TGTCCAGTTGCAGGATCACGAGCGCCTGTGCGGAGAAGTACGCGGGACCGAAGCTCACTTCGTTCCAACTCCCGTCTTTGCCCTGCATCTCCTTGAGCGTCTTGAAGAGCTTGGCGCGCTGGTCGGACCAACGGAGCAGGGCGGCGTCGCGGGCGTCGGGGTCGAGCTTGCGGTGCCCGGTGTCGCCCAGCGCGAACGCGACGCGCGACACGTGCAGCAGTTGGGTGAGTGAGTACACTCCGCCGCCCTGCTTGAGCGACACGAAGTACTGCTGGGTGACCGCGGAGCCGGCGTTCGTGACCCAACCGGCGAACTGTCCGGGGCGGCTGTCGAGCGCCAGCGCGCTGGCGGCGGCCATCGCGCTGATGCCGGGTTGCCCGTCGTTGCCGCGCGGCACCACGTTCCCGGTCAGGCTGTAGATGATGCCGCCCTGCATGTTGGTCGCGCGGCCCAGGTACGCGAACCCCTTGTCGGTGAGCGCCTTCGGCACGTCGATCCCGGCCTTGCGGGCCGCGAGCAGCGCGTGCAGCACGGTCGCGGTGGAAGAGCTGTCGTCGTACCCGCCACCGTTGGGGTCACCGGCTGCGGTAAACCCCCATCCGCCGCGCGTGGTCTGCGCCGCGGCCAGGTACGCGACCGCCTGCTCCAGCACCTTCGCCACCTTCTTCCGGCGCTCGGTGTCGTCGTCCACGTCGTACGCGCACGCGAGGAACACCAGCGCCTGGGAGTGCGAGCTGATGTACTGGTACATCTCGTTCATGCCTTTGCTTGCGAGCAACCCGTTGTCGGCGCTGTTCTTGACCGCCCAGTCGACGGTCTTGCGGATGTTGGGGGCGTACTTCCCGCTGGACGGGGTGCTCCCCTCCATCAGCAGCGCGAGGCCCGCGGTCGCGGTGGTCGTGGTCGGCATGATGTCGTTCAGGCTCTCCCAGGTGCCGTCGGCCTTCTGCTTCTCCGCGAGCCACTTCAGCCCGTTGCGGACGGTGTCCTTCACGTCCGGTGCGGCGGGCGCGGGCGGCGCGGCGGGCGTCAGGAGCGCGAGTGCGAGAATGGTGGAGTTCATTGCGTCACCGGTGTGTGGCTTGGGCTAACTTGCCGTACTGAGTACTTAGGAGCGGCGCGATGTCTGTTCTCTGTTCTCTGTCCTGTCCTCTCACCGCGAGAACGCCGGCAGGAAGTCGTTTTCCATTTGCAGAATGATGAGCGCGACGGAGGAACCGTACACCGGGCCGGGCACGGTTTCGATCCAGTTGCCGTCGCTGCCTTGCGTGTCGCGGAGCGAGCGGAACACGGCGGCGCGGTAGCTCGACCACGTCAGCGGGTCCGCGCCCTTCGCCCCGCGGTCGGCCGCGACGTGCCCGTTCTCGCCCAGCGCGAACGTGATCCGTGCGAGGCTCAGGTGAAGGCTGATGGTGGTCGCGTTCGGGCGCTGGGGCCACGCCGGGACGGGCGCGGCCTGCAGGTGCGTGAGCCAGCGGGTGAACGTGGTCGGGCGCGGGCCGTCGTGTAACAGGAGCGCCGCGGCGGCAGCGGACGTGTACTGCACCCGCGCCTGTGAGCCGCCGAACCCGTCCTCGGCCGGGCCGTCGCGGTACACCCCGCCCGTGGGCGAGGTCGATTTGGCGAGGTACGCGGTGGCCTTGTCGGTCACGTCGCGCGGCACATCGATCCCGGCCTTGCGCGCGGCGAACAGCGCGTGCAGCATCTGCGACGTGACGAGCGTGTCGTCGCGCCCCGCGAACGTCCCCCAACCGCCGCGCGCGGACTGGTTCGCGCGCGCAAAGCCGACCGCGGCCGTGAGCACCTTCTGGAGCCGCGCCCGGCGCTCTGCGTCGTCGTCCACGTCGTAGGCGCACGCGAGGAACAGCAGCGCGTGCGCGTGCGGCACGTTCGGGCGCGTGCTCTCGGTCGGATTCGGCCCGGCCAGGGAGCCGTCGCTCTTCGCGCCCTTTTCGACCCACTCGACCGCCTTACGGATGTGTGGCGCGTAAGTGCCGGCCTTCGGCGTGCTGCCTTCCATGAGGAGCGCGAGCGCGCCCATCGCGGTGGTCGTGGCCGGGGCGGAGTTCGCGCGGCCGACCCAGGTGCCGTCGTCCTTCTGCTGCTCCGCGAGCCACTTCAGCCCGCGCGCGACGCACGGCTTCACATCGACCGGTGCTTCCGTCGGCGCGGCCGGGGCGGACAACATCAGGGCGAGTGCGGTGGCGGTGTACATGGCGCTCCCCACGGGGCGATCTCCCCTATTTGGACGCACCACCGCCCCCAGATCAACAGGCTGCGCGAAGATTCACTTGGGAAGTGACAGTGTGGCGAGACTGGTCCGGCCGCGCTCGACCGTGACCGGGCGCGCGCTTTCCAGCGGCGGGCCGCAGTACAGCCGGAACGGGAGCGTCGTTTCCGGGTTGCGCTCGGTTCGTGTCACGCCCCAGTTCGGGTGCCACGCCACGAGCGTGTACTGCCCCGCGGGAACGTGCGTGAACCGGTAGCGGCCGTCGGCGTCGGTGACCGTGTAGTACGGGTGGTCGCACACGAACAGGTCCGCGGACTGCCAGTAGAACCCGGCGGCGCTGGTCAGTTCGACCCGGCCGCACGTGTCGAACGTCCGCGTCAGCGGCTTGCCGGGGTCGGGGAACGGCAGCGCGAAGAACGCGGCCCCGCGGGCGCGGAGCGAGTGGAACCGCGCTTCACGCGACTGGAACGCGACCCCCGCGCCGCGCCTCACGAACCCGGTGCGGCCGACCCGGTCGCCCTGCGTCACCTGAAGTTTCCCGTCCGCGAACGCGACCTCCACCGGCGGCAAGTCCCACTGCCGCGCTTGCGCCGGGTTCACCTCGCGCAGGTACACGACCGCCCCGGCCATGCCGCGCGTGAACGTGTCGATCCGCGGGGCGTTGGCGAGCGCGACCAGCGCGTTGTCGTGGCCCGTGCCGTCGGCCCGCGGGACCGTGTGCGCCACCGGCTTCACGTCGGGGATCGGCCCGTTCCAGGCGATCAGCCCGGTGATCGTGCCGCAGTTGCTCACGTCGAACAGCGAGGGCGCATCGACCGTCGGCGCGGGTTCCGTGGTGCGCGCGGCGGCGGGCGGTTCGGCCCCGCACCCGGCGCACGCGAGCGCGACGACCACGAACATCAGCAGGGTGCGACGGGCCACGCGAGTTCCTCTCGAACCCGGCCGCGGGCCGGGGTATGCTGGTTCCACCACCGAGGGCCGACCATGACCGCGACCGCAACCGGCTATCTGATTCGCAAGCTGGCGGACGCGCCGAGCGTGCCGTGCCCGTGCGGGATCAGCACCCGGCCCCTCGCCACCGCCGACGGCGCGCCGTGCTCGCTGCACGTCACCGCGATCCGCGACTCGGCACGCCACTACCACCGCCGAACCACAGAGGTGTACTACATCCTGGAGGGAACGGGCAAGATCGAGTTGAACGGCGACTGGCACGACCTGGAACCGGGCACCACGATCTGGATCGAACCCGGCACGCGGCACCGCGTCGTGAGCGCCGCCGGCATCAAGACGATCGTGGTCGCGCTGCCCGCGTTCG
>SXHE01000160.1 GCA_005773755.1 Planctomycetia bacterium | reverse complement strand
GAGCTCCCAGCCGGCTTACGCCGGCGGTTCGACTACTTTGGCTGTTCCTTCACCCTCAGGTACGCGACCAGGTCGCGGACCTCGTCGGGTTTCATGTTGTCGAACAGGCCTTCGGGCATGATCGACACCGGGGTTTGCTTGCGGGTCACGATGTCGGCCGTGGGGAGCGTCAGCGTGTCGTTGGTGGTGCGCACGGTCACGGCGTCCTTCGTCTCGCGCAACACGATGCCGCCGACGACGCGGTCGTCGTTGAGGGTGAAGTTCACCATCTGGAACTCGCGCGGCACGACGGCGCTGGGGTCGAGGACGTTTTCGAGAACGTAGTCGAGGTTCGAGCGCTGCGCGCCGGTCAGTTCCGGGCCGATGCTCTGGCCCTCGCCGAACATCTTGTGGCACGCGGCGCAGTTCTTGGTGAACAGCGCCTTGCCCTTCAGCACGTCCGCGCCCTTCAGCGCCTCGTCAGTCAACTCGGCCTTCCACTTCTTGATGAGCGCCGCCCGTTCCTTGCTCGCGGTGGCGATCTTGCCCCACACCTTTTCGAGCCGCGCGGTCACATCCTTGTCGTTGAGCGCAAGCACCTGCCGCGCCGTCACAACCGGCACATCGGCCCGCGGGATCGTCCCCTTCTCAATCGCATCAAGCAGTTCCTTCGCAAAGGTGACACGGGCCGCGAGCGTTTGCACCGCGTCCAACTTCTCCTCGGCGGTGAGCTTCGGGTACGCCTTCAGGATGGCCGCCGGCGTGCTGGCATCGGGGAACCCCGCGAGCGCCCGAATCGCCGGCCCGCGCATCGCGGCATCGGCGAGCAGCGCGTGCAGCGTCTTCGCGAAGTCCGGCAGCTTCTTCGGCGCGAGCAGTTCGATTGCCGCACGGCGGTCCTCGGCCTTCGCGCTCGCGTCGGTGACGCGCTTCAGCAGTGCGGCAATGGCGTCTTTGTCACCGAAGAGGACGGCGACGGCTTCCGCGTCGCGAACGATGTCTTTTCGTTCGCTGTTCCGGAGTTTCGTGTACGCTTCCGGCCAGTTGCGGATCGGTTGGGTCAGTTTCGCGCCGGTGACGCGCTCACGAATCACGGCGAGCAGATCGGCGTGAAGGTCGGCGCGGTCGGGTTTGCTGAGCCACCCCACGACGCCCTCAAGGTTGGCTTCGAGCGAGTAGCCGAGTTTGCCGAGGTGATAGCGGGCCGCGTTGCGGCGCAACAGCGGGTGCCCCGCGCGCTCATAAACCTGTTCCGGTGATAGCGCGAGGCCGAAGCGGTCCGCGCCCGCGACCGCGTACCACACCATCTGCACGACGCCCGGGTCGGATTGTTCGGTGAGCAGCGGGAGCCACGCTTGGAGTACATTAATCGCGACTTCCCGATCCGCGCGCTGGAGTGCAGACGCAATCGCGACCTGCACCACAGGGGCTTGTTCAAACTTGACGCGGGCGCGGATCAGGTCTGTTATCACTCGGACCCGCACGTCGCGCCCGCCCCTTATCGGGACGCCGTCGCCCTCGATCAGCAGCCGTGCGGCCCACGCCCTTACGCTGTCGGCCTCGTCCGCGATCAACAGTTTCAGTACTTGCTCTGAAAGGGCCTCAGTTGCGTCCAGCGCCCACAGTGCGCGCAGGCGCTTCGCCACTTCCTTCTCGTCCTTCAACATCTTTCGCAGCGCGTCGGCTATCTCCGCGCTCGCCTTCGGCGCGCGGCTAACGGCGCGCTCTTGCAGCACGCGCCGCGCTTTCCGCACCAGCCATTCGTTGGGTGAGGTTTGTAGCTTCACCAACTCGGCGTCGGTCATCTTGCTCACGTCGCCGTTGAAGGGCTTCGCGTCCTTGTACACGACGCGGTAGATGCGGCCGTTGGTGGTGTCGGCCTTGTCGTAGTTGTGGCACTCGCCGGTGTCGCACCAGTCGCTGACGTACAGCGCCCCTTCGGGGCCGACTTTCACGCAGATGCCGCGGAACCACGGGTCGTTGGCGAACAGGAAATCCGGGCGGCGGACGCCCTTCATCCCGCTCTTGGTGCGCACGAGGCCGTCGTTGTTCAGGCGGTTGCCGTGGATGTTCGCGGTGAAGAGGGTGTTGCGGTACTCCTTCGGAAAGTTGTCGCCGAGGTAGATCGCCGCGCCGCTGTGGGCGTGCCCGCCGCCGGCGTCGTCGTGCTCCTTCTTCAGCGTGCCGTCCTTGTTCGCCCGGCTGTCGGTCCAACTCCCACTCCCCCAGTGCCGGTAATCGACGCAGCTCTTCATCAATCCGTAGGTGTGCGGGTTCGGGTCTTGGCCGTACATGCGCTCGTAGTGCCCGCCGGGGACGAAGTGGAACAGGTGGTCGATCACGCAGTTGGTGATGAACAGCTCGCCGTGTTCGTCGAAGTCGAGGCCGAACGGGTTCGTGGTGCCGTGCGCGAACACCTCGAACGTCTTTCGCGTCGGATGGTACTTCCACACGCCGCAGTCCATGTAGGTGCGCTTGTCCTTTGGGGTGCCGGGCGCGCCGATCCACGCCTTCGCTTGAATGCCGTTGCAGCCGTAGAGCCACCCGTCCGGCCCCCACACGAGCGAGTTGAAGATGTTGTGCTTCGTGTCGGTCATGTTCCAGCCGTCGAGCTTCACCTCGGCCTTGCCCGGCTTGTCGCCTTCGAGGATCGGCACGAACAGCAGGTTGGGCGACGAGCACAGCCACACCCCGCCGAAGCCGAGTTCGATACCGGACAGATTCACGCCGTTGTCCATGAACACGGTCTTCTTGTCGTGCGTGCCGTCGCCGTCCGTGTCTTCGAGGATCACGACGCGGTCGGTGCCCTTGCCGTCCTTGCTCCACTTGGGGTAGCTCAGGCACTCAACAACCCACATCCGCCCGCGATCATCGAACGTGAACGCGATGGGCTGCACGATGTCCGGCTCCCCCGCGAACAGCGTGGCCTTGAAGCCCGCGGGCAGCGTCATCTTGCCAACAGCGTCCTTCGTGGGAACGGGCTTGTCGGCGTCGGCCGCACGAAGCTGCGCGCCGCAGGCGAGCGCGAGGGAGAGGAAAGCAAGGGTGCGCATGGTGTGTGCAGTGGGTTGGGAGGGAGCGAGGGTTGGGATATGGTAACCGTTGTAGCTGTCGAAGCGTAAGCTGGCTGGGTTGACAGACGCACCGAAGACGCACCGAACTCGCTGAGCCAGGAGGGACACCGTGGACCGCTGGTGGTTCTTGACGTGGCGAACCTACGGCACTTGGCTTCCGGGTCAAGATGGCTTCGTCGGCTACTACCGCGTACCTAGTGGACCGCGCCGGAGCGAGAACGTTGTGGGCGAAGTTGCCGGCGAAGCGATCCCCGCTCTGGCGAAGTACGCACGGGAACAACTAGTTTCCGAACCCGTATGCCTAACCAAATCACACGCCGAGACGATTCTTGCTCAACTTCAAGAGACGGCAGCCTACCGTGGTTGGGCGCTGGATGCCGTCGCGGTCCTGACAACGCACGTTCACCTCGTGTGCGGTGTGACTGGCGACCCGACACCAACATCGCTGCTTCGAGACTTCAAGAGCTATTGCAGCCGGGCCTTGAACGCAACGCTGTCAGAAGGCACGCAAGCAAAGTGGTGGGCTGAGCGCGGTTCGACAAGATTCCTCAAAGATCAAGACCGTCGAGCGCGGGCGACTTGCTACACGCGCGACCAGGAGAACCCTCTGTTGGTCTGGCTGTGCGATGAAGCGCGCAAACACGTCGAACCGCCCGCGTAAACCGACTGGGTTGGTCGAACCGCCGGCGTGAGCCGGCTGGGTTGGTAG
>SXHE01000159.1 GCA_005773755.1 Planctomycetia bacterium | reverse complement strand
GCGGCCGTTCGAGCGCGACCACTTCGGGGAGCAGAAACTCCGGGCGCGTCGCGGTCGATTGCTCCTGACTCGCGACCGTGGACGGCGCGGTCGGCTCCGACACCGGGACCGAGTGCATCGCCAAATCGGGAACCGTCGCGGGCAGATCGGGGAACGGTGCGGGCCGCTCTTCGCGCGGCGGAACAGCGGGCGCGGCCGGCTGCACCGACTCGCCCAACTCGTTCAGCCACAGCGATTTATCGGCGGGGATCGCGTGTGGCTTCAGGCACCCCTTGCACACGCTCGACTGCCCCACGCGGCGCTCGTGGGCGACGGTCAGCGCGGCACAGTGCGGGCAGCGATACCGGATCATCAGTCACTCCGGGCGGCGGACGAGCGCGCATTATCTTCGGCCGTTGGGCACTCGTCCCTGCTGAATCCTAGCTTACGCTCTTCGCCAAAGTGCCACAACCCGAAGGGAAACCTGCGCCGACACCGCCAATTACCCAGCCCACCGGGTGCGGTCTTGGTTTTAGTCGGGACTGCCCACCCGGTCCTGAAGCCACTTCCCAGCCCGAAACCAAGATATGCTTCGCCCGTTCAGAAGCGAGGCGATGCGATTGTGACGAGCCGGAAGCGTAAGCGACGGACGACGTTGTCCGTCGCTTACGCTTCCGGCTCGTCACAAAACGTCTCAACTGCGACCGCTCGAAGTTGAGTACCGCGTCAGTCGTTGTGGAGCCGGCGGAGCCGCGGGGACAGCCGCAAAATCCACTGCACGCGCTCGAACTCGTTGAGCCAGTCTTGCACCACCGCGAGTTGGGTCGGGTCGGTGCCCTTCACCAACCCGGTCGCGCACCCCTCGCCGCTCAGTTGCCCCGCGAGCGCGCGGTAGCGGGCCAGCGTCCGCTCGCCGTAGCGCGCGACCTCGTGCCCGTCTTCGGAGAAGAACACCGCGACCGGGACGCGGTTGCCGCCGTTGATCTGGAGCGCGGCCTGAACGTCGGCGTGCTCGTCGCGGTCGAGGTAGTGCGTGACGAGGCACGGGGCCGCTTCCGCGAACCGCTCGAAGATCGGGCACTGCGATGAGCAATCGCCGCACCACGCCCCCGCGAGGACGAGCACGTTCGTGCGCCGGGTGAACCGCGCCAGCAGCGCCCTCTGAGCGTCGGTGAGCGCGGTCTGCGCGTGCGCCGCGGCCCACCGCGCCCGGTGCGCGTCGGAGCCGTGTTTCGCCAGAAACGCGCCCAGCGGCAACCCGGCCTCGAACTTGGGGAACAGGTTCATGGGGTGACTCGTATTGCGAAGCCGCGAGCGGCTTAGCGCTCGGTTTGGGGAATGTGGATCACGCTCAGCGCGCACACGTCCCACGACTTGCCGCCGCGGTTCGCGTTCCAGGTCACGAACAGCGCGTCGCCTTTGTCCGACAGCGCGTAGCTGTAGGTCCCCACCGGCGCGACCCCGTACTGGTCCTTGTAATACGGGTGCAGGAACGCGAGCACCTTTCGCGTTTTGGTCTTCGTGTCGAACTGCACGACGGGCGAGCCGTCCTTGTCCGCGCCGCCGTGCGCGCCGGGGATGTAGTACAAGTAGCGGCCGGTCGGGTCGATCTTCAGCGCCGTGATGTAGCCCACGCCGCCGACCATCGGTGAGCCGAGGTCGGTCGCCTTCTCGGTCTTCGTGTCGAAGGCGTACAGCGTCGGCTCGCGCGTCCCCTGACCGTTCGAGACGGTGTACACGATTCCGGCCTTCGTCTCTTCGCTCGCGGCGCGGATGCCGATCGCGCCCGCGCCCGGCACCTTCACCGGGTCGCCGCCCTTCGCCGGGTCGTACCGCATCAGACCGCTGCCGCTGGCGGGCACGTAGTACACGCGGCCCGTCGAGCGCGCCAGGATCATCGCCCGCGGCGGGCCGTCGGCCGCGTCGCACAGCACCTTCTTCTTTTGCACGTCGTAGGCGAAGAACCGCACGCCGCCGGCGTCGTCCTTGCCCTCGCCTGGCGCGGTGCCGCCATAGAAGATGAGCCGGTCCGGGTCGAGAACGCCCGTCGGGATGCAGTGCTTGGCGACCGGTGCGTGGGCCACCACTTCCGCCTTCGGGCCTGCGGGATTCACGCGCACGAGCCAGTCGCCCTTGTAGTGGAACTTGTCCGTCGTCACGGTCGTCGAGCCGCGGTGTGTGCCGAAGTAGAGGTAGCCGTCCTTGCCGACGGTCAGCGTGGTGTGAATCTTGCCGGGGGCGTAGTGGCCGTCCGGCAAGGCGAGCAACTTCTTCAGGTCAACCAGTTGCCGGAAGTTCTTCTTCGCCGGGTCGTACTCGTACACGTGCGCGGTGCCGGCCGGGGCGAGGTGGTCGCCGATGCTGGCGTAATACTTGCCGCTGGCGAACGTGCTGTCGCCCCAGTTCGACCACGGCCGCCCCGCGTAGGTCTGGCCGGGGTAGTACGCGAAGTCGATGGTCGGCGCGGCCTTCGCCACGGTCACGCCGTCTTTCAGTGTCACGCCCGCGGGCACCTTCACGAAGCTGTCCGATGTGTCGGTAACGAACTCCTTCCCGCCGGGCAGCGCCGGCGGCTTCCACTCCTCCGGTGCTTTCTTCTTCTGCGCGCCGGTCGCGTGCGGCCCGACCGGGAACGACGCGACCGCGGCGCACAGTGCCGCGGCGCAGATCACAAGGGAGAGCGGGCGGCGCATGACGAAGCTCCGAGGCATGGTCTCTATACCGGCGTCCGGGTGGGGTGGTAAACCCCTCCCCCCGGCCCCCTCCCCTGTGCGGGAAGGGGGTGGTTTCGCGATTGAAGAAACGGCCAGCAACCCGGCACGCGGGATGGAAACCCCGGATACTCCCCCTCCCCGCACAGGGGAGGGGGCCGGGGGG
>SXHE01000158.1 GCA_005773755.1 Planctomycetia bacterium | reverse complement strand
GAAGAGGAACTCCTGGCTTCCGACGTTTACCAGAAATTGCGGGCCGTCGCTCCGCTCGCAAAGGGAAAGACGACCGCACGCGAGACCGGGAAAGTGCCCCCGGTGCCGGTTGAACACGTGGCGGCGGTTCTCCCTCATCTTCCGCCGCCGGTCGCGGCCATGGTGCAACTCCAGTTGCTCATCGGTGCCCGCCCGCAGGAAGTAATGGGCCTGCGGCCGTGCGACCTGACCGAGGGCGACGGGGTCTGGTACTTCGCACCGCTGGTCCACAAGACCGAGCACCTCGACCGGGAGAAGTGCATCGTCCTCGGCCCGCTGGCGATGGCCGTCCTGCGCCCGTTCCTCAACCGCGACCCCGACGCGTACTGCTTCAGTCCCGCCGAATCGGTCACCTGGCAGCACGAGCGGTCCCGGACTCGGCCCGCGAAGCCCGGTACGGTGACGCGGAACCCCGAAGAATACGTGAACGCGAAGTACACCCGGCACAGCTACCGGACCGTGGTCCAGCGGGCGTGCCGGCGAGCGAAGGTGGCGGTGTGGTCCCCGCGGCAACTGCGGCACACGCGGGCGTCCCAGATCCGGGCGGCGTTCGGTAACCTGGAAGCCGCGAAGGCCGTGCTGGGACACACCGACACGCGGGTCACCGAGATGTACGCCGAACGCGATCTCAAGTTGGCGGCTGACGTCATGCGGAAGATGGGGTAGTGTGGGAGGTAACCGGTCGTTGCGGTGAGGGCCCCACAACTCTCACCGCCCGTCCTATCGGGTGAACTGACGTGACGACACTTCCCGACCGAGTGGCAGGCGAACGCCGGGTTGCCCTCGCCGCGTACCGACTCGGAACCGCGGCGGTTAACTTTCGTCTCTCAGTCGAGCGCGCCTACATCTGCGCTGAGCACGTTAGCGGTGAGGGGCTCGCCGAATCGTCACGGATCCCCGTTCACGTCGACGCCTACCTCGGCTCGATCACCGAGTGGATAACGGCTCTCCACGAAGGCGAGCCCGATGTCCCGGACCTGCCGGCGCGCACGAGGGCATTCGAGGACGCCGCCCGGGGAATGCGTGCGGTCCTCGAAGCCGGGTGGCTGTCCGAAGATCACAGAGCGCGACTCCGTCATCGCCAGGCGCGTCTCGTGGAAGCCGAGAGCGAGGACGGATACTGCTGGGACTTCCTGGCGCTGGCGGGTTCCTCCGTTCAGTCTACGGCTTGGAGCCCGTATTCGAGAGCGGCAGATTGTCTGGGTTCGGTGCTGCCCGATTACGCCCGCGCCCTGTTCGACCTCGGTCGCGACCTCACCGCGGTCATGTTCCCATTGCCCTCAGATCACGATCCCGTGACACGGGTGCCCCGCGCGATCAACAACGAGTACCTCCAGGGCGAGGTAAGCCCTCAAATCGCTCAGCGAATCAAACAGGTCCGCGAGCAGACCGGTCTGTTGGCCGAGACCCCCGACCGACTCGAGGTGACAGACCAACTCGCCTCGGCGCGCCGCCTCCACGAGGCAATTCTCGCCGGTCTGACGCTCCCCGCGTTGCCCGAGCAGCAACAACCCTGCGCCGTCTTGCCCGCCACCCTCGCGCCTTCGACACCCCTTGGTGCGGACGAGGATCTCGCGACTCTCCTGGCGTTAAAGCGCAAGATGGACCCAAAGAACACGTACATCGGGCTCAGCCTGCCGGTCCTCCGTCTGTTTCGCCAGATCGAGGAACTGAACAGGTTACCGAACGACCCGGTGGTAATTCTTGGCCCGTCGGGATGTGGGAAGACCCGACTTGCGCGTTTCATCCACGACAACTCCGAGCGGCGGGCCAAGCCGTTCCTGCCCCTGTCGGCCGATGACGTAAACGGCGGGGACGAGACGATTCACCGAGGTAGGTGGGCGGGGTACGGACGGTCCTCAGGCCTGCCGGGGATCTCTGCGAGCGCGATCACTCCCGGTTGGCTGGAGGAGAACGAGGGGGGAACGATCTTCGTAGACGAACTCCACAACCTGGACGAGAGCGCGGCGAACTACCTGCGCAAAGTTTTCGACGGCAGAGAGATCCAGCGCGCGGCCGGCAAAGGCGATTCGGTTGTCCCGAACGTGCGGCTCGTGTTCGCAACCTATAGAGACATCAACGAACTCGATCGCGAGAGGAAACTGCCTCACGACTTCATCCGTCGACTCCAGGGTCGTTACCTCACCGTCCCGCATCTCTCCGAACGGAAGGAGGACATCCCACTTTTCGTCGAGCAGGGGCGGAACGGTCGCAGTGTGGGCGAGTGCTTCCTGCTCGCGCTCCTGCGCCACGACTGGCCGAAAGAGGTGAGCGAGCTGAACAGTGCGATCCGGTCAGCGGTGGTCCGGAAAAAAGTAGGCGAGCGCCTTGTGGTCAGCAACCTTCGCGGGCTCGTGCCCGATCCGATCCTCGCGATTGTCGACGCAATGTCCCAGGACGAGGTTGCCCGCGAAGCCTACTCGTTTCTGGTTCAAACACTGGGCAGACAAGGATTCGGCGCCGGGCGGCGCGGTGCCGCCTTGCAGAAGCGCCTTGCGGAACTACTCACCATCAGCGAACCCCAGGTCAGTCGCCAGTTGCGAGACTTGGGTCTGAATGAGACTTCCGCCGGACAGGAACCCCCAACCTCGTGAACGAGCGTGGTTCCGCACGGATCTTGGATACCCGCCGGTTCCTCCCGGACGGAAAAATCGCGACGTTTCGAGCTGCCTTCTGGCGGCGTCACGGAACCGACTTCGGTGTGATCGTTGACGTGCGACATCATGGCTGGCAGGTGAGCAAGACAGGTTCGGTACAGGCGAAGGTCGCGGACGCGATCAGCGTCGATCCGTCCGTTCTTATGAACCTACCCGAATACCGCCGATGCAAAATCTGATCGAGTTCTGTTTCGGCTTCAACCTGCTTGCAGAGTTCCCGACGACCGGGACACGCGGGCTCGCCCACACCGCGATGTTACCCAATCGGCCGATGGTCAACTGCACCGGGTATCGGGGGCTTGCGTCCTAGCCAAGTGATCTTCGGGAAGTGTTGCACTGCGATAACTTGCATACCGTCGCCGCTACGGGCATAATTTGCGATTGTCCACACGACAGTACGTTCGCTCGCGTTGGTGTCTTTCCGCCCTCGCCTTTGGGTGGTGGCGCTCCGAGGCCGCTGATGTCACCCGTCCCCAGCGGTTCGTTCGTCCGCTCGAGTGCCAATGACCTCGGAATAGGTAAGCTCGTCGCGGTTCGGCGCGGCACGGCCGAGGTCACATATTTCAGCGGACCCGGTTACCCCCTCCAGTCCGAAACGGTGCCAGCAGACTCGGTGCGTGCGGTGGCTCTGGAGTGCGAGACTCGGGTCTACCACCCGCGGCCGGGCGGGGCCGGGTGGCGGGCCGGGCGGGCCTTGGCACCTCACGGCGCGAACTACCTCGTCCGGTTCCCGAACGACACCACCCCGGAGCAGGTGCCCGCAGTCGAGTTGTTCGCGCGGTGCGACCGCCCACTTCCCGACCCGGCCCTGTTCCTCGCCGCCCGCGTCACCGAAACGCCCCACTGGCAGCAATTGCGTGCCCGGTTCGTGCGCGCCGTCATCGACCAGCGCCGGGCGTGCGCCGGACTGACCGCGTTGTTATCGTCGTGCATCGAACTGGAGCCTCATCAGATCGAGGTCGTGCGCCGGGTGCTGCAAGATCCGGTTCAGCGGTATTTGTTGGCCGACGAGGTCGGACTGGGCAAAACGATCGAGGCCGGGGTGATCCTGCGGCAGTACGTCCTCGATCGCCCCGCCGACCACGCCGCCCTGGTGCTCGTGCCCCCGCACCTGGTTCGTCAGTGGGAGGGCGAACTGACCAACCGGTTCCGGCTCGGGCCGCTACTCGGGGAAACGGTCCACGTACTCCCGCACGACGCCAGCGACCTCGACGGCTACCCCGGCGTCGGACTGGTGGTCATCGACGAGGCGCACCAGGTAACCCGCTGGGCCGGTTCAACGAACCCGACCGAGCGGAAGCGGTTCGACGCGCTCCGCGCCCGCGTCGGCACACCCGGTCTCAAACTCCTCCTGCTCTCGGCGACCCCCACGCTGCACTCGAACGAGTCCGGGTTCCAGGCACTGCTGCACCTGCTCGACCCGGTCGTGTACCCGCTCGGCGACATCGCCGGGTTTCGCGCCCGTCTGGGGCAGCACGAGCGGGTCGCACGTCTGTACCACCTGTTCCGCCCGACCGAGGAAGGCGGGTATCTGGAAGGCGCGCTCGACCAACTCGCCGAAGCGTTTCCGACCGACGCCCGGCTCGCGGCGCTGGCCGACGAACTACGCCCGCACCTGGCCTACGGCGCTGACCCCGAAGCGCCGCGGCGTGAAGAGCTAATCCGTGCCGTGCGGTCTCACGTGTCGGAAGCGTACCGGTTACACCGCCGGCTGTTGCGGAACCGGCGTACCGACGAGCGCGTGGACGGACTGTTGCCTGGGCGCGTCGGGCTGAAACGATGGATCTACGAAGACCCGGCGACGCCGCGTCTCGCCGCGTTGCTCGATGAGTGGCGCACCGCGGCAAGCGCCGAGACCGCCCACGCGGCCGACTACGGGCGATTGCTGGTGCTGTTCGCGGAGGCACTCGCGTGCGACCCCGCGGCGCTCGCGGCCCTTATTCAAGTCCGGCTCGGGGCGGCGCCGGCCTTCAAGTTGTTGCACTCCGCCCGCGAGTTGCTGACCAACGTGCCCAGGTTCGAGGACGAAAATACCCTGCTCGCCCGGCTGCGCGACGCGGCGACCGCGACATCCGCCGCGCCGCGTCTGAGCGCCCTCCTCACCGAACTGGAGGCGCTCTTCCTCGCACCCAAGACCAGGGTGACGCGGGCGGTAGTGTTCGCCAGTTACCCGGCCGTCGCGGATGCGGTGTGCGCGGCGCTGTCAGCTCGCTGGCCGGGCAAGGTGCTGCGCCACGGGGCGAACGGCTGGCAGCACTTCCGCACCGGGCCGGACTTCCGCGCGCTCGTGTGCGATTCGGCGGCCGAGGAGGGGCTGAACCTCCACGCCCGCGGCACCATTCTGGTTCACTACGACCTGCCGTGGTCCCCGAACCGGGTGGAGCAACGAACCGGGCGGCTCGACCGGTTCGGGGTTGCGACGCCGGTTGCGTCGGCGGTGCTGCTTGCCACCGGCGACACGCTCGCAGCTGGGTGGGCCGACTACCTCGACCGCGGGTACGCGGTGTTCGAGCGATCGGTGGCCGCACTCCAGTACCTGACCGAGGCCGAACTCGCGGCGCTGTACCCGCTCGTGCTGACCGATGGGCTAGCGGCGCTGGCTGCTGCGGCCAGGCGACTCGGTGGTTCAGAGGGTGAGGTCGCGCGTGCGCTGACCGACATTCAGGTGCTCGACGAGTTGGACGCGGTGGAAGTGCCGCCCGGCCACGAACACTTCGCGGGGACGCTTCGCGAAACCGACGTGTTACGCCGGGGCGAATGGCTGGACGCGACCCACGCGTGGGTCACAGAGGGATTGCGGTTCGTGCGAGCCGGAGAGGGCAACGCCGACAGCGGTGTGTGGCGGTACCGGTTTTGCCGGCCCATTGGTCCGGGCGGGTCCACGCTCATGCCGGTCGGACGCCTAGTCCGCCAATTCTCGCACGTTATCGACCGCGACGACGAACGCTCGACCCCAAGCGAACCGCTCACATATCCGTTGAGTTTCGACCGCGCCCGAGCGCAGCGCGAGCGCGTCGCCCTGGCCCGCCTCGGCGATCCGTTTTTCGACGCGCTCGCCGACTACGTTCAGTGGGACGACCGCGGAGCCGTGTCCGCAATGTGGCGGCTGCGCCCGAACGGCAGGTACGCGCACCCGGCGGAGGTTGCGTACCTGTTCGAGTTCGTGGTCGAGTGCCCAACTGCGGGTGCCGTCGAGCTGACCGGCGAAGACGCGTCGTCCGCACTACGCCGGCAGGCCGACTGGTTGTTCCCGCCGTTCGCCATATCTGTGTGGCTGGACGAAAATCTGGACCCAATCGCGCCCGATTCGTCGAAGTTCGCGGTTCTGTCGGAACCGTATACGAAGGCCAACCGAAAGGGTGTCGGCGACTTCAACCTGAACGCCGAGCGCTGGGCCGCGCTGGCCGCGCACTTTCCGCGGGGCGATTGGACGCGGCAGGTGGAACGCGCGCGGGCGGTTGCCGAACAGACCGTGCGCGCGTCGGCTCAGTGGGTAAACGAGATCGCGACAAGGCTCGCCGCCGCGCGACGTGACTGCGCCGATCGTGACGCCCAAACCGCGAGCCGGTTGGCGTTCTTGACAGGCGGACAGCATGACGAAGAAGCCGAACACGCCGAACACGCGCTGCAAGCGCGAGCCGTGGCCGAAGCGTTGCTTGGCGGAATTTCAAACCCGACCGTTCGGCTCGACGCGGCCGGCGCGGTCTTTCTGGCGAATTGGAACCCGTTCACGGACCTCGACGAATGAGTGACCACGCGACCGTCGTCGGGTTCCTGGCCGACTGGCCCAAACTCGTCCCAGCCGAACCGATGCCCGACCCGTGCGCCGAGCGGGTGCGTCAGGCCGTCCGCTCGCTCACCGATTCGCCGGAGGATGTCGGCACCGGCGACCTGGCGGGGTTGATCGGGCACTGGCTGAATCGCGGAGCAGCGCACGGTCACGGTGACCGAGTGCGCGTCCCGCGCGGGGACAAATGGCCCTCCGAGGCGCAATGGAACGCCTCCGGGCTGTCAGTGCTCACGCGCGACCCGAGCGGGTTCCAGCTCGCTCCAGGCAAGCCGTGGAAGCCCGACTGGCTAGCGGGTTCGGCGGGACTGCCGCCGCTCGAAGCCGTATTTGAAGAGGTGTCGCGTCGGGTATCCGACCCGGCCGACCGGCCGGCGGCGGAACCGTGCCTGCGCGACGCGCTCGGAGACAAGTTCGCGCACTTCACCTGCCCCGGACAGCAACTCGCGGTGCGGTCCGCGTTCCTCCTGCCCCTGGGCGAAACACTCATCGTGGTGCTCCCGACCGGCGCCGGCAAGAGTCTTGTTGGGTTGGCCCCCGCGGTGCTCGGCTGGCCCGTTCGCGGCACGACGCTCGTGGTCGTGCCCACGGTGGCTCTCGCGCTCGACCAGGCGCATCAGGCGCGCGAACTGTTGGCCCGCGTCGGGGCCAACACATCGCTCCCGCTCGCGTGGCACAGCGGGTTACCAGAAGAAGATCGCAAGGCGGTGAAACAGGCGCTCCGCGATGGCACGCAGCCGGTCCTGTTCGCGTCCCCGGAAGCGGTGTTGCAGTCGCTGTCTCCCGCGCTCTTCGCCGCGGCCAAAGCCGGGCTGCTGCGCGGGCTTGTCATCGATGAGGCGCACCTCGTCGCGCAGTGGGGGAACGACTTTCGGCCCGAGTTCCAGTCGCTCGCCGGGCTGCGCGAGCAACTCCTTGCCGAATGCCCGCCCGAAGCGCGGTTCCGCACCACCCTGCTCACCGCGACGCTCACGCAGGAGTCGTTCGCGACACTCCGCTCGCTGTTCGGTCCGGCGCGGGTGGTGTCGGCGGTTCACCTGCGCCCGGAGCCGGCGTACTGGGTGCGGCACGCCCCCGGCTGGGTCGAACAGCGCGCCTGGGTGCTGGAGACCTGCCGCCGGGTGCCGCGCCCGTTCCTGCTGTACGTCACCCAGAAGAAGCACGCGGAGGACTGGGAAAAGATTCTCCGCGCCGACGGGCTAATGAAGCGCGTGCGGCACGTCCACGGCGGTAGCGACGACCGCGCCGGCGTGCTGAAACTCTGGCGCGAGAACCGCATCGACGCGGTGGTCGCGACCTCCGCGTTCGGCCTCGGCATGGACAAGGGCGACGTGCGCGCGGTGATTCACGCGTGCGTGCCCGAAACGGTGGACCGGTACTACCAGGAGGTTGGTCGTGGCGGGCGCGACGGGCGTGCGTGCGTGTCGGTCGCGGTGTTCACCGACCGGGACTTGGATGACGCCGCCGGGCTGAACCGCGAGCGAGTCATTACGACTAAACTCGGTCTGGAGCGGTGGGCTGCGATGTTCGCCACCCGGCCACCAGGGAGCGAGAAGGGCGAGGTGTTCGCGGTCGATCTGCGCGCCAAACGCCCGACCCAGACACGCGACAACGACGCGAACGTCAGTTGGAATCTTCAAACACTGAATCTGATGGCGCGGTCCGGGCTGCTACGGTTGCACGCGGCCCGCCCACCCGTGTTGGAACGCGCCGAGGGCGAATCAACTGAAGCGTTCGACAAGCGATTCAAGGACGCGTTCGAGCGGTACTTCGCGACCGCCCGCGTCGAGCCACTCGCGGGCTTCGACCTGCGCGATCCGGCGGTGTGGGACGAGCGCGTTCAGCCCGAGCGCGAACGCACCGCCGGGGCTGCCGGCGACCAGCTCGATTTGCTGAAGCAAATGCTCGCGGGCGAGCGCGAGTTCGCCGACGCGCTCGCGCAGGTGTACCGGGTGGAAGCCGAGAGCGTGTACATCGAGGCCGACCCCGTGTGCGCCGGGTGCCCGGTGTGCCGGTGCGACGGCACCGACCGCTCGTTCTACCAGCTTCCTCGGCCCGGGGTGCCCGCGGTCGAGCCGCGCGAGCCGCACCCGCGTCTCCGAGCCGCTGCCGGGGTCGGCGACGACGCGCCGCTCGCGGTCGTCTCGTACCCCGCGCCCGGCCTTTCGGGGCGCGCCCTCCGGCGCTGGGACGACCTCGTACTTCGCGTACTGCTCCCGCAGTTAATCGAACTCGGCGTGCGCGAAATCAGCGCAGGCCCGGCGTGGGCGGAGCGGCCCCCGTTCCGCGAGTTGAACCGACTGTGCCCCGAACGCTATCTGCTGCACGCCGACCCGAGCGAGGACGTGAGCGACGGTTGGCCGGTGCCGCGAGTCACACTGCTCGACCCCGCCGACCCGCCTGCGCCGGTGCCCGAGCACCTGTTCAGGACGGCGCGACCGTTTCACCTGCTCTTGATCCCCGATGACGCCCGCGATCCCGAGTACCCGACCGAGCCATACCGGAAGCGCAACCCCGTAACTCCGCTCGATACCCTCTTGAACCGGTTGGACCGATGAGCCTTCTGAACATGCCTAGCGACGGCATGCCGAACGTGCTGGTCGCGCTGTACCGCTACCTGCTCGCCACCGGCCCCACGCCCGCGACGAAGCTGATCGACGTGTGCGCCCCGGACGGCGTGTGCCGCCAGGACCGGGCGAAGGCCACGCTCAACACCTGGACGAAGCTCGGCTTCTTCGAGCGCGAGGACGACACCGTGAGGCTCGCCCCAGGTCTCCCGGCGCCCGTTCGCGACCGCAAGACGGGTGAGGATGAACTGCGCCCGGCCCTCCGTCAAACGCTACGCGAGTTGGTGCTGCGGGCCGACAACAACGAACCGCTCTGGGGACCCGAGGGGCGCGCCGCGGACTTCACCCGCGGGCTGGCGTGGTGCCTCGCGATGGACCCGCTCCGACTGCACGGCAACGGCTACGACCCCGTGAACCGGCTCGAACTCGACACCCTTCCCACAGACCGCGAAGTGTTCCGCAACGACACCCGGTGGAACGGGTTCAAGGTGTGGACGGTGTTCCTCGGCTTCGGCTGGCTGGCTAGGTTCCCGAAGGCCGGCACGCTCGTCGTGGACCCAACACCGGCGGTTCGCGACGCTCTCTCGGACGTGTTCGCCGGGGCCGCCGAGGCGACCCAGCGCGACTTCTTCGCGCGGCTCCGCGAGCAACTCCCGGTTCTCGACGGTGGCACCTACCGGACGGACGTTGAGTCGAAGTTGACCCGCACCGCGTGGCAGCCGCCCGGCACGGGTCAGGTGTCCGCTTCGCTGTCGCTTGCCCTCCTGCGTCTGCGGAACGAAGGGGTGATCGAGTTCGCCGACCGCGCCGACCCGGCCGCCGGGCGCGCGGTGCTTACCGGGCGCGGCGGGCGGGTGCTGACCGCTGCTTCGCACGTCCTGTTCGCGGGGGGCCGGTCATGAACCTGCTCGACTTCTGGCCGACCGCCGCGGCCATCAACAAGTGCGTCCCGTCCGAGGCCGAGGTGATTTCGGACGAGGCGTTTCTGGCCGTTCACCAGCCGGTGCGACTGGTCCGCCGGTCGCTG
>SXHE01000157.1 GCA_005773755.1 Planctomycetia bacterium | reverse complement strand
GCCGCGCGATCGCCGCGGACCCGGACCACCCGGAGCCGTACTTCGCGCTGGCCCAGGTGCTCAGCGACCCGGACCTGCCCCTGTCCGAGAGCGAGCGCATGTTGGGCATCGTGACCGCGCTGCGCCAGTGCCTGATTCGGATGCCCCGGCCGGACGCGTACAAGCGCGGCCAGTTCGCCGTTCCGCCGGTGGACGTGGCCTTCCGGCTGGCGCGTGTGTACCTCAACGATCAAAACGAAACCGACCAGGCGACCCGCAAGCCCGTGACCCGGTTGATCGGGTTCCCGGTCGACGTTTCGCCGCTGGGCGAAGTGTTCGGGCAAGCGGTACTGACGGACTCGCGTGGGAACCTCGAACGCCATCCGTTCCAGCTCGTTCGACAGAACGGCGTCCCGCAGAACAAGCGGCTCATCAACCCGAACGTCCGGTTGTACCTGCCGCTGGACACGGCCCGCGAGACGCTCCAGTTGGCTCGCGAGTACGGGGCCGCCGAACTCGCCGGGGAACCCGCCGAGGAGATCAAGAAGCGGCTCCAGCCCATCGACGGGCTGCTGACCGCGGTGGAGACCGCGCTGCTGAGCGCCAACGAGCAGTACAACCGCGAGAAGCGCAACCCCGGCACGTCGCTCCCGCGCCAGGTACAGGTGGCGATCATCAGCGGCTTGCCCGGCGAGGCGCTGAGACTGTTGACCGAGCGCGAGGCCGACCTCGGCAAAGACTACGCCCCGTTCGCGTTGCTCCAGCGGGTGAACCTGCAGTTGCTTCTGGGCCGGGTCGAGGACGCGAACGAGTACCTCGGTTCGCTGGACACGGCGGACTGGGCGAAGTCGTTTGCCGTGGTCGGGCTGTCCGACCAGTTCCAGATGTTGAAATACCAGAAGGCCGTGTTCGCGGGCGAATACAAGGCCGCGGGCGAACTGTGGCAAGTTATTGCGGGCCGCAACATCGGCCGGCCGGAGAACGCGCCGCCGGTCCGGTCGGCGGTGACGCTGGAGCTGATCGAACAGATCGCGCTCGCCCGCTCGCCGCGCCGGGACGGGACCGAGGCCGCGCACGAGGCCGCGAAGCGGGAGGCCGCGAAGACGGTCGAGCGGATGCTCAAACCGCCGATGGTGCCGTTCGGCCCGTTGCTCCGCCCGCTCGCCACCGAGATGTGGCAGTCGGAGTGGGTCGGGCTGGAACAACTGATCCGACAGGGCATCGCGGACCGAATGCAGAACGAGGCCGAGTTCTTCACCCGGCGCGGCGTCCTGTCGCTGATCGAAGGGGACATCTCGGCCGCGAAGGAGCGGTTCCAGCAGGCCCGGCGCGAGCCGCCCGCCGGCTGGAAGTTGCCGGTCCAGCACACCGCTCCGGCCGCTCAGTACCTGCAACTGATCGAGCGCGCCGCCCAGCGCGCCGCGCCCTGAGCCGGAACCGATTGAGGGCGTTGCTTTTCTCACGAGCCGCGACCGCACTTGCGGCCGGTCACGCCGGCTTCGTTGCCAGGATCAGCGGCGAGGGACAGGGCAGCGATTCCACCAGGCGCGGGTCGGTGAACCCGGCGGCGGTCAGCCAGCGCGCGATCTCGCCGAAGCTGAACGTGTCGCCGCGGTCCGTGTTCACCAGCATGTTCACCGCGAAGATCAGACCCGGCGGCGGGCCGCTGCGGTCGTCGTTCACCAGCCATTCCGCGATGGCGATCGTGCCACCCGGCGCGAGCGCCGCAAACGTCTTCTTCAGCAGCGCCCTCGACCGCTCGATGCCCTCGCTGTGCAGGATGTGGCCGAGCGTGGCGACGTGGTGCCCGGTGCCGAAGTCGGCGCTGTCCAGGTCACCGGCCACAAAGGTGAACCGGTCCGCGACCCCGTGCCGCGCCGCCACGCGCTTCGTCACGGCCAGCACGCCGTCCCAATCCACCGCGGTCACGCGCACCTGCCGGCTCTTCTCCGCAAGCGACACGCCCCACACGCCGGACCCGGCGGCGAGGTCGAGGACCGACACCGGCGCGGTCGCGGCCGGTAGGTTCAGGTGATCGGCCAGCCCGGTCGCGGCGCGGCGGCTGAGTGGGAAGATGTCCTCAACGAACTGTTCGAAGAACGCGGCCCCTTCGCCCTCGGCGTTGACGGAACTGGCCGGCTTCCCGGTGCGCACGATCTCGGTGAGACCCAGCCACTTGGGGATGAGCTGCGTGCTGGCGTGGCGAAAGAACCCGCCCAGGTACGCCGGCCGCCCGCGCACCAGGAAGGCGTCGGCTTCCGGGGTGAGTTGGTACTGGCCGGGCTTGGGGTGGGTGAGCAGTTCCAGCCCGACGAGGCCGTTGAGCAGGATGCGGACCCCGCGCACGCTGGTCTTGGTTTCGGCCGCGAGGTCGTCCGCGGACTTCGGCCCGGCCGCGAGCGCGTCGAACAGCCCCAGCTTCACCGCCGCCTCGATCATCAGCGGCGGCGCGTACGCGAACGAGAACTGCAGCACCTTTTCCGGGTTCAGCGCGTTCGGCATGGGACCGTCCTCAACGGGGAGAAGGATCGCGGGCGCGGCCCGCGGTTATTTGAGGTACTGGAAGCTGTCGAACACGGCGTCGGCGTTCGCCATGAAGTCGCTCGTGCCGCCGACGATGATGAGGTACACGAACTTGTCGAACCCGACGATCCGCACCGCGACGCGGCTCTTTTCGGCGATGCCGTCGGGCGACTCAAAACTGACCTCGGTGATCGACTGACCCTTGTACTGGATCTGCTTCTCGGTCATGTTCTTGAACACGGCACTGTTGTTCTTGTACTGCTGAATGGTGCCGGTCTCCATCGTCTTGCGGAGGTCGAAACCGGGCGGCATGTTGGGCTTCACGTCGGTAACGAGGACGGTCACCTGTGGGTTCGGCGGCGGGTTCTTGTACTCGCGCGCGCCGCCGCCCACGGTTCGCATCATCATCTGGCGCGGCACGCGAATCGTGAACTTGTCGCGGTCGGATCGGTGCTCGGTCCAGCCGGCCAGCGGGTCGGCCGCGGGCGTGTTGGAGCCGCCCGGCCCGGCCGTGTCGTCCTTCTTCTTGAACGCCAGCGCGTACACGCCGTAGCCGACACCGCCGAGTACCAGCAGGCCCACCAGCGCGAGCACGCCGATCAGTGCCGGCGACATCCCGCCCTTCTTCTTTTTCTTCTTGGGGCGGTCGTCGTCTTCGTCGTCTTCGTCGTCCTCGTCGTAGGAGCGCTTCTTGGCCTTCTTCCTGGGGCGGTCGTCTTCGTCCTCGTCGTCTTCATCGACCGCGCGGGCCGGCTTCTTCGTGGGCTTCTTGGGTGCTTCGTCCTCGTCGTCCAGATCGAGCGCGGCCGACTTCGGCACGGGCGGTGGCGGCGGTGGTGCGGGTTCCGGGAGGACGGCGGGCACGGGCACGGCGGTGCCGCAGTCGGGCTTGGGGCACTTGACGCGCTTGCCGGCGGCGGCGTCCGGGGCGTTCAGTTTGGCCCCGCACCCGGGGCAAACGACGACGATGGGCATGGCGCGCGCAACCTGGGAATGCGAAGGAGCCGCGCACGCGCGCGGTGGTGGTGTGGTTGTACCCGCGGCGCGTGAGGGAGTAAAGAACGCGCGACCGGACAGGAGCTGTGTGCGCGGCTGAGAATAATCGAGCAACGGAGCTTGATTAATATGAATGCACGTATACTATGCGAGTAGGTGTCGCGCGGAGCGGCACGCGGGTCGACGGGCGACATTCGAACAGCGGCCAGTTGTACCAGGAATTTGAAATCGCCCGCTTCGGCCCCGCGGCACATCTCGGGAAGTGAGGATTTGTGCAACACTTTTTGCAAAGTACCAATTCGCCCCACCGGAGTGCGGCAGACGAAGCGAGGGAACGTTGTGCATCACTTGAAGTTTTTCCACTTCGGTCGCAGCGGGGCCGCGTGAGAGCGGCCCGGAAAGGCGCGCGCTTACGGCTCCTCGTCCGCGAGTGCGGAGCGCGAGGCCGCTTGCGCGTCCGGCTCCTTGCGGGTGCGGGCCACGGGCGTTGTTGGCAGCTCTGCGGCGCTCGTGTCGGGCGCGGGCGACGGCGAGGGCACGGCGGTCGCGGTGGGCGCGGGCCGGTCCTTCGGTTTGGATTCGGCCGGGGTGCTCGCGCTCGGGCGCGCGTCCGGTTGGGGGGAATTGGCGAACAGCACGGCCGCGACGATTACGCCGAGTACGCCGGCCAACATGCCGAGCTTCGCGTCGTTCTTCATCGGTGGCCCTCGCGGTGGATCACTCCACTATCTGTGACAATCCGGCGCGCGGACGGTTGACTTCACCCCATTTCGCGGAAACGCTGGTCGCGGTGCCGTGGCGCGCCGCGCATCGCGCGCGCGCCGCACGGCCGGCACAGCTTCACACGGGGCACGCATGGACTGGTTTCCGGGAGCGGTCGCGGTGCTCGCGGTCGGGGCCGCGATCGCGCTCGTCGTGAAGGGCTGGGACGTGCGGCTCGTGCTGCTGACCGCGGCGCTGGTGATCGCGTGCGCCGCGGACGCGTTCGGCGAAACCGGCCACGCGGTCGCCGACGCACTCAAGCTCCCCGTCCTCGCCGGCGCGGTGCCGACCGTCGTGCGCGAGTTCCTCGCCACGTTCTCCAACGAGAAGTTCGTCGTCCCGATTTGCGCCGCGATGGGCTTCGCCTATGTGTTGAAGCACACCGGGTGCGAGCGGCACCTCGTCTTGTTGCTCGTGAAGCCGCTGCGCTCGGTCCGCGCGCTGCTCGTGCCGGGCGTCGTGTGCGTCGGGTTCCTGGTGAACATCCCGCTCGTGAGCCAGACCAGCACGGCCGTGTGCCTGGGCGCGGTGGTGGTGCCGCTCATGCGCGCCGCCGGGTACTCGATGGCGACCATCGGCGCGTGCCTGCTGCTCGGCGCGTCGGTGGGTGGCGAACTGCTGAACCCCGGCGCGCCGGAACTGCTGACCGTGGCGCACCGCACCGGCGTGGACTCGACCACACAAGCGACCCGCTACCTGCCGCCGCTGGTGTTCACGCAGCTCGCCGTGGCGACCGCCGTGATCTGGGTGTTGAGCGTGTGGTGGGAGCGGAACGAGAAAAGCAACCCCTCCCCCCAGCCCCCTCCCCTGAGCGGGGAGGGGGAGCAATACCCGAGCCGCGCTCTTTCTCCCCCTCCCCGCTCAGGGGAG
>SXHE01000156.1 GCA_005773755.1 Planctomycetia bacterium | reverse complement strand
GTCTCCGTCTTCGCGTCGAAGTCGAGCTTGCGGCCGACGCGGAGGTTCTTGCCGTCGAACTTGATGCCGCTGTCCTTGAGGTGTTCGGCCATGCGCTCCAGCGCATCGGTGCCGTACTCGCTGCCGCTGATCTTGCCGAGCTTCGGGTCGTAGGCCGCGTCGGTGCCGAGCTTGTGGCTGATGTGCCCCAGGTGGCACAGCCCGCTGCTGATGTGGCCGACCGCGATCTCCGCGTGCAGCTTACTGGTGTCGCGCGAGCGGACGCAGGCGATGAAGTTCGCGAAGTGATCGCCGCCGATCTTCACGTCGTGCGACACCTTCGGCACCGGTTCGCCGTCGCCCTTCCCCTTCGGATAGAACTTGTTGCCCGCGATGATGCCTTCCTCGAAGTGCAGGATGTTGCCGACGTCCTGACCGCGGTACTTCGGCGACTTCAGCCCGCGGGTCTCGAAGATCAGTTGGGTCTCGCCGTAGTCCATCACCGTGACCTGCGTGTTCGGCGTCTCGCCCTGGTCGTTGTTCGCGTACCGCCCGCCGAAGCTGATGACCGACTTGGGCCACGTCGCGCCGGGGATGAGCCAGCGGGCGATGTCCATTTGGTGAACGCCCTGGTTGCCCATATCACCATTGCCGAAGTCCCAGAACCAGTGCCAGCGGTAGTGAACGAGGTTCTCGTGGTACGGCTGATCCTTCGCCGGCCCGAGCCAGATGTTGAAGTCGAGGTCCGCGGGCGGGTTCTTCGTGGGCTTCTTGCCGATGTCGCCGCGGGTGCCGCCGCCGGTGCCTCCGTCCTTGTAGCACAGGCCGCGCGAGACGAGCAACTTGCCGAGCTTGCCGCTCTTTGCGACCGCCGCGAGGTCGGCCCACACCTGCCCGCTGCGGTTCTGCGTGCCGTGCTGGACGACGCACTTGTGCTTGTGCGCCATCTGCACCGCGATGCGGCCCTCGTGGACGTTGTGCGACATCGGCTTCTCGACGTACACGTCCTTGCCGGCTTCGCACGCCCAAATGGTCATCAGTGAGTGCCAGTGGTTCGGCGTGGCGATGCTGACCGCGTTCAGCTCTTTGTCTTCGAGCGCCTTACGGATGTCCTGGAGCGCGGTCGCGGTCGGCGCGGCTGTGGCGTGCTTCTTGTATGTCCGCTTGTCGGGGTCCACGAGGTACGCGATCTCGACGCCTTTCATACCGCTGTACGCGCCGGTATGCGCCCCACCGCGGCCGTTCAGCCCGGCGACGGCGATGCGGATGCGGTCGTTCGCGCCCATCACTCGCGCGGACGACTTCGTCCCGCCGATGGTGACGGTCGCGGCGGTGGCGAGCGTGGTTGCGAGGAACTTCCGGCGGTTCACGCGAGTCATGGAACAGCTCCGGCAGCGAGGAGAGAAGAGAGCCAACTGCTGAACGATACCCGCGCGCCGCGCGCCTGGCAAACGGCTTTTGGCGAACGGCCGGTGTCAGCCGGCCGGGGAGTGCGAACCCCTCGCTCGCACCGGCCGGCGTCAGCCGGCCGTTCGCCTACAATGGCCGCATGAGCGCCAGCCGATCCGAACTCGCGATGAAGTACATCGAGCAGCTTCCCTACCCGCCGTACCCGGTGCAGGAGGAGGCGCTGCTCGCGTGGTTCGACTCGCCGCAGGGCGTAATGGTGTGTGCGCCCACCGGCACCGGGAAGACCCTCATCGCGCACGCGGCGCTGTTCGAGGCGCTGCACACGAACACGGTCGCGTACTACACGACGCCGCTCATCGCACTGACCGAGCAGAAGTTCACCGAGATGCAGGCCGCCGCGGTGCGGTGGGGCTTCAAGGCCGACGACGTGGGCCTCGTCACGGGCAACCGGCGCGTGAACCCGAACGCCCGCGTGCTCATCGTCGTCGCCGAGATTCTGCTGAACCGGTTGCTGCACGCGGACGGCTTCGACTTCTCGAACGTCTCGGCCGTGGTGATGGACGAGTTCCACAGCTTCGCGGACCCCGAACGCGGGATCGTGTGGGAACTGTCGCTGAACATGCTGCCGAAGCACATCCGGCTGCTGCTGCTCTCCGCGACGGTGGGCAACTCGGTCGAGTTCACGAACTGGCTGGACCGCGTACACGGCCGGCAGATCGCGCTCGTCGAAGGCAAGGTCCGCAAGATTCCGCTCACCTATAAGTGGGTGCCCGACCAGTTCCTCAACGAACTGCTGGTGGACATGGCGAAGGGCGACGACGCGACCCGCAAGACGCCGGCGCTGGTGTTCGCCTTCAACCGCGATCAGTGCTGGAGCGTCGCGGAGCAGTTGAAGGGACTCGACATGATGAACGCGGCGCAGAAGGCCGCGCTCAACAAGGAGTGCGACAAGCTGGAGTGGCCGCACGGCGTCGGGCCGAAGCTGAAGCAGATGCTCCGCCGCGGGGTCGGGGTTCACCACGCGGGGCTGCTGCCCAAGTACCGGCGCGTGGTGGAGGAGCTGTTCGAGAAGAAGCTGCTGAGCGTCGCGCTGTGTACGGAAACGCTCGCCGCCGGAATCAACCTGCCGGCGCGGTCGGTCGTACTCACGACGCTGGTGAAAGGGCCGTTCGGCAAAGAGAAGCTGATCGAGGCGAGCACCGCGCACCAGATTTTCGGCCGCGCCGGTCGCCCGCAGTTCGACACCGAGGGCTACGTCTATGCATATCCCGACGAAGACGACGTGCGCATCTTGCGCTGGAAGCAGCAGTACGACCAGATTCCCGAGAACACCAAAGACCCCGGCCTGATGAAGGCGAAGAAGACGCTGCTCAAGAAGAAGCCGACGCGCAACAGCAACAAGAAGTACTGGACCGACGCGGACTTCGACCGACTCAAGAACGCACCAGCGGGCCGGCTGTACAGCAAAGGCCCGCTCCCGTGGCGGCTGCTCGCGTACTTGCTCAAAGTGTCGCCGGATGTGGAGAAGATTCGCAGCGTCGTGCGCAAGCGCCTGCTCGACCAGCCGCGCGTCGAAGCCGGAATGAAGCAACTCACACGCATGCTCGTGACGCTGCACGAGAAGGGGTTCCTCGTACTCGATCCCGCGCCGCCCGAAGACGCAATCACCTCGGCGAGCGGGGGGCGTCAGCCCCCCGAGTCAACGTCAACACAACCAACTACGAACGCGGCGGCGAGCAAACCTGTTCTCGAT
>SXHE01000155.1 GCA_005773755.1 Planctomycetia bacterium | reverse complement strand
TCGGCGACGGGCGGTTCGAACTTCGTGGCCGGGAACGCGGACTTCGCGGCGCGGGCGATCAGCCCCTGCACGCGCCCGGTTTCGGCGCGGGCGGCGGTACACGACGGGCACGACGCGAGGTGCGCGTCAACGCCCGCCGCGTCCGCCCCGTCGAGCAGGCCGTACAGGTGATCGAGCAACAGCGGTTGGCAGTGGTGGCAGTTCATCGGTCTCGTCTCCTTCCGGCAGCCGGGCCAGCCGGGAAGGGTGTTGGTCTCGTTGGGTCGGGGTCGTCGCACTCATCGCATCCGTGCGGCACCATCGGTTCCAGGGGTTGCGCTCGCAAAGCCTCGCTCCACCCCCGGCTATTTTCGGTCGCCCCGTTGGGGCTACAACACAAACTCCTCACTCCTCACTATCAATCGCGCCGGTCGGATTCAGCACCTTCCGCAGTTTGATGAGCGCGGTACGCATCTGCGTCTTCACGGTGCCGACCGGAGCGTTGCGGATCTCGGCGATCTGCTCGTAAGTGAGATCGCCGTTTTGCCGCAGTAGGAACACTTCTTTTTCGTCCTGGCGCAGTTGGGTAATCGCGTGGCGCAGCCGGTCGAGGGCTTCCTGGTCCTCGACGGCGGTGCCGGGCGATTCGTCCCGCGTGGGGAGCATCCCGTCGTCCTCGGGGAGCGGGCGGCTCTTGCGGTTCCATGCCGAGCGCTGGTAGTCCTTGGCGGCGTTCAGTCCGACGCGGAAGATCCACGCCCGCAGGTTCTGAACATCCGGCACGGTCGCCCGTGCCCGCCAGCATTTCAGGAACGCCTCTTGTGCCGCGTCCTGGGCGTCGTCGGCGTTCCCGAGCAAATACAGGAGGGTGCTGACCAGTTCGTCGCGCACCTGATTGAAGGTGGCAACGAGCGCGTCGTCGCCCGGTCGGTTCGCCACATTCGGCGGGCCGGTGGGTTGTGCGACTGCGGCGGGGTCCGTGCCCGCGCTCGGCCGCACGATCGGTGGCGCGCCGGATTTGGCCATATCCTCCTACCAGTTACGACGACGACCGGCCCGGAACCGATTGGCGAAATGCCGAGACACACCGAAAGGCTGTCCGTCCAATGCTAGCGGCCACCGCCGCGCCGCGGCAAGCGGAATACGGCGCGGGTGCGCGGCGCGACCGGATTACCACCACCCCACGAACGGCAACTGCTGTCCGGGAGCCGTCCGCTACTTCCGCTGTGGGCGCTCCGCGAATAGACTCAACGTGTCGCGACCGCTGCCCTCCCGTTGCAGCGGCCCCGCCCGCACCCGCGAGCCACCATGTTTCACACCCGGACCCGCTTCGCCGGCGCGCTGCTCCTCGCCGCCCTCACCTTCACCCTTACCGGAACCGGCCGCACCCAGGACAAGAAAGCCCCGCCCCGCGAAGTTGATCGCGACGTCGAGGCCGAATTGCGCGCGGCGCTGGTGGGCCGCACGCCCGACGAGGCGCGGGCCGTACTCGACCGGCTCGCGCAAGATTGGGTCGCGCACAAGGGCACTTACGAGGTCGCGTACACGAAGTTCACCGCGCACTGGGACGAGTCGCGCAAGACCCGCGCGCGGCTCGCGGCGCTGCCCGAACCGACGGTGAAAGCCGTGCCGCCGGTCGCGAGCGCCGCCGACGTGGACGCCGCGATCAAGGTCGCGCAGCAGCTCGCGGATTACCACACGGCACGCCGGCCTCTGGTCCAAGCGGTCGTCGCGTCGGCGACCGAGATTCTGAAACTCGGTGGCGATTTCGACACCGCGAGTTCCGGGCTGGACCGGTGCCACGCGAAGGTGACGTTCGCGCTCGCGCTGGCGACGAACGTGCCGGCCGACAAGGTGCCCGCCGCGATCACGCCGAAGGAACTGGCCGCGTTCTATGGGCGAATCAAGGGCACCGGCGCCGAAGTGACGGAGCGCCGGGACCGGTCGCGCGACGACCTGAACGGGTTCACAAGCGCGCTCGCCACCACAAAGGCCGCGCGCGCGGCGGCCGCGGCGAAGCTCGAAGAGCTGAAGGCCGGGCGCGAGACCGCGCTCGCAGGGTTCGCCTTCGCCGAACAGCTTCAGAAGACGGGCGCGGACCCGCTCACGGACGAGTTCGCCAAGCTCCGCAAGGTGCTCGCGGAGAAGGCCGCCGCGATCAGGGGCAACGCCGCCGATCACGCGAAGGCGGCAGCCGCGACCGCCGACGCGCGGGCCAAACTGAGCGCGGTGAAGGAGCCGCCGGTTCCGGTAGACGCGAAGCCGTTCGCCCCCGCGCCGTTGGGAGACGCGGCCCGGCAACTGGTCGCGGCCCAACAGTATCTGGGCGCGCGGGTTCGCGCCGGCACCGAACGCGAGGAGAAGACCAAGGCGCTGCTGGACGCGCTCGACGAGCAGGAGAAAATGGCCGTCGCGCTCACAACCACGCTAGACGACGTGCGCCGCACCGCGGCGCAGCTCGCGACGGTCGCCGGCGAGATCGGCCGGCGCGTCGGCCGCGGCGACCTCGATCCGGCGAAGGCACCGGACGGGCTGAGCGCGGCGCTGATCGACCAACACGGCCGCAAGAAAGAAGAGATCGACCGCGAGGTGGCCACCGTGCGGACCGCAGCCGCGAAACTGCGGGCCGAGCGCGACGCACTTCGCAAGCCGGACCCGGACGCCGAGAACCTCAAGACCATCACGGCCGCGCTGCTGGCGCACGTCACCGCACGGCTCGATCTGCACGCCGATCTGAAGAAGCACGCGGCCGAGTACGCGACCCCGCGACGCGACCGCCCGGACGCGGAGCAGAAGCGCCTCGACCAGCGCGCCGCCGACCGCGCGACAAAGGAGGCCCACCCGTGGGACGTACTCCTGGCGCTCGACCGCTCCAAGACAGCGACCGACGCCGAGGCGCTCATCGACGCCTACTACAAGGAACTCCTCGACCTCGACGAGAAGGAAGACAACCTGAAGCGGCAGAAGGAGGCGCTCGATTTACTCGTGGACCGGACGACGAAGGAAGCGGCCGACGTCGCGAAGCTGCGGGCGGTGCTCGAAAAGTCGGTCGCGAAGTCCGACACGGCGCTGGCGTGGGACGGCTGGCTGGCGGCGCGACTGGCCCCCACCGGGCTGAAGGCCGAGGCCGGCGTCTATCACGACGAACAGGCGCGACTGGCGACGGTCGGCGGGGCGAACGCGCGCCGGGTGCAAGCGCTCACCGGCGCGGAGCCGGGCAAGCCGGGGCCGAATCAGGCCCAGCAGCCGGCGACCGGCGGCGAGATCGCGAAGGCCCGAATCGAGCTGCTCGAGGCCC
>SXHE01000154.1 GCA_005773755.1 Planctomycetia bacterium | reverse complement strand
CAGCGCGTCGTCTACACCGCGAAGGAGCGGATGACGATCAACGGCATCCGCTCGCGCATGACCGAGATCGATGCCAAGCTGAAAGAGGCGAATGCCGATTGGGAAAAGCGGCTCGCCAAGTGGGAAGCCGCGCAGACGGAGCCGGCGTGGAAGACGCTGACCGTCGAGAACACCGGCGACAACAGCCAGCGGTACATCACCCAGAAGGACGGCTCGATTCTCGCGCAGGGTTACGCGCCCACGAAGTTCGCCACCACGCTGAAGGGCGCAAGTCCGCTGAGGAAAATCACCGGCTTCCGGCTCGAACAGCTCAACGACCCGAACCTGCCGTGCAACGGGCCGGGCCGCTCTTACATGGGCACCAGCGCACTGACCGAGTTCATCGTCGAAGTGGAGAACAAGGGCGCGCGCACAAAAGTGAAGTTCGTGAAGGCGGTCGCGGACTACGCGAACCCGGAGCGCGCGCTGGAACCGAACTTCTACGACAAGACGGAGCGCCGCCGCGTGACCGGCCCGGTCGTGTTCGCCATCGACGGCAAGGACGAAACCGCGTGGGGCATCGACGCCGGCCCCGGCCGCCGCAACACGCCGCGAGTCGCGGTGTTCGTGCCCGAAAAGCCCGTCGAGATTCCCGACGGCGCGCTGCTGCACTTCAACCTGAAGCAGACGCACGGGGGTTGGAACAGCGACGATCACATGAACAACAACCTCGGTCGCTTTAGGCTGAGCATCACAGATGACGCCAAGCCGGACGCGAACCTGCTCCCGCCGCTCGTGCGCGCGGCGCTCGCGATCCCGGCCGCGAAGCGCAGCCCGGCGCAGGCGCACACCGTCTTCGACCACTGGCGCGGGGTCGCGTTCAAGGACGCGGACGAAAAGAGCGAAGCGCTATGGAAGGAGTGGCCCGAAGGCTCGACCAGCCTCGTCGCGGCGCGGCGCGACGAATCGCGCGATACGTGGCTGCTGAAGCGCGGCAACTTCCTTCGCCCCGGCCCCAAGGTCGAGGCCGGCGTGCCGCTGTTCCTGCACCAACTCCCAAAGGGCGCGGACAGCAGCCGACTCACGCTCGCGCGGTGGCTCGTCGATAAGCAATCGCCCACAACCTCGCGCGCGATCGTGAATCGCGTGTGGCAAACCTACTTCGGGCGCGGGCTGATGGACTCGCCCGAAGAGTTCGGCACGCAGGGCGAGAAGCCGACGCACCCGGAGTTGCTGGACTGGCTCGCGGTGGAGTTCCAAGACCCCTCCCCCAACCCCCTCCCCCAGGGGGAGAGGGGGCTAAATCCGGCTCCCCCTCTCCCCCTGGGGGAGGGGGTTGGTGGGAGGGGTACTTCCGCTTGGTCCCTCAAACACCTGCACCGCCTGATCGTGACCAGCGCCACCTACAAGCAATCGTCACGCATCACGCCAGAGGTGCTGAAGGCCGATCCCGACAACAAGCTGCTGGCGCGCGGTGCGCGGTTCCGCGCGGAAGGCGAGATCGTCCGCGACATCGCGCTGGCCGCCAGCGGCCTCTTGAGCCGCAAGATCGGCGGGCCGAGCGTTTACGCGCCCGCGCCGGACTTCCTGTTCAAGCCGCCCGCGAGCTACGGGCCGTTCGAGTGGGTCGAGGCGAAGGGCGAGGACCGCTACCGCCGCGCGCTGTACACGTTCCGCCGCCGCTCGACCCCGTACCCGGCGCTCACCGTCTTCGACGTGCCGGTGGGCGAGGCGAGCTGCGTGAAGCGGACGCGCACTAACACCCCGCTGCAAGCGCTCACCGCGCTGAACGAGACGATCTTCGTGGAGTGCGCCCGCGCTCTGGGCAAGCGCGCAGTCATAGAAGGCGGGAAGACCGACGCTGAGCGCCTGACGTACGCCTTCCGCTTGTGCGTGTCGCGCGCGCCCTCGGCGGACGAACTCGCGATCCTGACCAAGTTGCTCGACAAGAACCGCAAGCGGTTCGAGGAGGGCGAGGCGAACGCGGCCGAAATCGCCACCGGCGACAAGGACAGCCCGAAGCCCGACGGCTTCACCTTCGCCGACTGGGGCGCATATACCTTGATCGCCCGCGTGCTGCTGAACCTGGACGAAACCGTTACGAAGGAGTGAGGCGATGAGCACGACCACGGAACCGACCGCGGACCGCTCGACGGACCTCGTGAACCGGCTGCTGAAGTTGCCCGACGAGGTGAAGCTCGACCTCGCGCGGCTGCTCACCGACAGCGTGCGCGAGGGCTTCACCTCGCTCGCCGACGGCGAGAAGAAGCAGAAGGAACTCATCCGCTCGCGACTCGAAGAACTGACCAGCGGTAAGGCCGAACTGATCGACGCGAAGGATGTAGTGGCCGAACTGAAACAGCGGTATTCCAAGTAATGCGTGGCCTTGCGGCATTCGAGTCGCCGCAGGGCCGGTTGCCCGAACTTTTCACCGAGGAGTAGTTCCCATGTCCCGTTCCGTTCGCTTCTTTGCCGTCGCGGTGCTCGCGGCGTGCGCGTCGCTGCTGCCCGCCGAGGACAAGAAGCCGGCCGCGCCCCCGGCCGACGACGGGTTCAAGCCGATGTTCGACGGCAAGACCCTCGACGGCTGGGCCAACGTCAACTGCCACCCGGACACGTTCTTCGTTAAGAACAACGAGATCGTCACCACCGGCGAGCCGACCGGGTTCCTCCGTACCGCGAAGCAGTACGAGAACTTCGTGATGGAGTTCGACTGGATGCACGTCGAGAAGACGAAGATGGCGAACAGCGGGCTGTTCGTGTGGGGCGACCCGCTGCCGGGCGTCGGCACGCCGTACACCCGCGGCATCGAGGTTCAGGTGCTCATCAACTACGCCCCGAAAGACGGCTGGGCGACCAGCCACGGCGACATCTTTAGCATCCACGGCGCGCGCTGTAAGCCCGACCGCGTTCACCCGACGAACCCCAAGATGGAGCGGTGCCTGCCGAGCGAGAACCGCGTCAAGGGGGGCGGCGAGTGGAACCACTATAAGGTCACGGCCAACGACGGCGCGATCAAGCTCGAAGTGAACGGCAAGGAAGTGTCCGGCGTGAGCAAATGCACCCCGCGCAAGGGCTACCTCGCACTCGAGAGCGAAGGCGCGGAGTGCCACTTCAAGAACATCAAGATCAAGGAATTGCCCAGCACGAACCCGAAGCCGGAGGAGATCGCGAAGGTGTGGGAGGGCCACACCAGCATGTTCACCGGCCTCGACCTGAAGGGCTGGAAGACCGAGAAGGACGCGTGGAAGGTCGCGGGCGGCGTGCTGAAAGCGAACGGCAAAACCGACCTCGTGAGCGAGAAGAAGTACGGCAACGTGGAACTGATCTTCGACTGGAAGGTGCCCGCGAAGTCCGAGAGCGTGCAGTGCGAGCTGTCGCTGGGCGGCGTGAGCAAGACGATCATCGGCGGCCCGGGCGCGAAGCCGGGCGCGTGGCGGCGCGACACGATCCGTTGGGACGAGGCCCGCGGCACGTTCCCGATCTCGTTCAAGCCGTCAGCGGGGCTGGAGATCATGAACGTGTTCGTCCGCGAGTTGAAGGAGGAGAAGAAGTGAGCACCGCGACCACGACACCCGAAGCTGATGCGATCATTGACAGCGCCATGAAGCTGTCCGCGGCCGAGCGCGAGGCGATCGCGCGCCGGCTGCTCGCCAGTATCGAGCTTCCGCCGAACACCTACGAATCGCCGGCGGCACTGCGTGCGGAACTCCAGCGCCGCTGGGACGCGATCCAGCGGGGCGAAATGAAGACGTACACGATTCAGGAGACGATGGCACACCTGCGGAAGAGCTTGGCCGACGGGGACGAGAAATGACTGTCCACGTTTCCGCAGCCGTTCGCGACGAAACGATCCGAATCGCCCGCTGGTACAACACGCAGCCGGGGTGCTACGGGTCGTGCTTTCTGGACGAGTTCGAGGCCGCGCTCGAGCGCATCGAGCGCGGCCCGCGGTCGTGCCCACCGGCCGAGGACGGGCGCGACGGGCACGAGGACCGCGAGTACTTCATCGCGCGGTTCGAACAGCGCGTCATCTTCACCGTTGCGGGCGACGATGCGTACGTCCTGACCGTAGTTCATGCCTCGCGCGACGAGCGCGCGTGGCACCGCAACTTGCCCGAAGACCTGACACCGGGAAGCTGAGAGGGGGAAGGCGTGAGCACCACAAACGACGACCCGCTCGATCCGCCGATCGACTTCGAGCGCACGCCGGTGCCGGGCGTGCCGCTCGAAGTCATCGAGTACGTGCTCACTCTGCCGGACGAGGTGCGGCAGTGGTTCGGCAACTTCCTTCTCGACAGCATGGTGAAGGGCTTCGACGGGACGCCCGAGACGTCGGCCCGGTTGTGGAAGAACGAACTCAAGCGGCGAATCGATGAGGCGACCGCACACCCGGAATCGCTGCTCTCAGCGGAAGACGGCCTGCGACGCATCCGTGAGCGCCTCGAGCAACTTCAACGAACACCGAAGCCGAGTAACCTACACGGCTACCACTGTCGGGATTACTTCGCTGACGGCTGGGCCGAGAAGGGCCACTACGACGAGAAGACACACAGTTGGGTCGTCAGCCCGTTGAGCGAATTGCAACCGGATCAGCGGATGGGCTTCTTCGCGGTGGGCAGTTCCGGCACCGACGGGATTCAGTTCTGTTATCGGTACGGGCACCACGGGATTTGGGCGTACTATCCGATCACCGGGGAGTTCACACTCCTCGCCCCCACCCTCGCCGCGTTCGTCGAAGGCTGGTGTTCGGGTACGATCTCCGTTTAGCGCAGACAACAGGTAGGACACAATGCCCTTTACAGCTTCCATCGACCGGCAGCGCCTCCTCAACCGCCGGTGGTTCCTCCGCGAGTGCGGGGTTGGCCTCGGCGCGGTCGCGCTCGCGGACCTCGCGCGCGGCGCGGACGAAGCCGCGCCCAAGCCCCACTACGAGCCGAAGGCCAAGCGCGTCATCTACCTGTTCATGGGCGGCGCGCCCAGCCACCTCGAACTGTTCGACAACAAGCCGCAGCTCGCCAAGTTCGACGGCACGCTCCCGCCGGCGGAGCTGGTGAAGAACTACCGGGCCGCGTTCATCAACCCGAACAGCAAGTTGCTGGGGCCGAAGTTCAAGTTCAAGAAGTTCGGCAAGAGCGGCACCGAACTCGGCGAACTGCTCCCGCACCTCGGCGAAGTCGTGGACGACGTCGCCATCGTGAAGTCGATGGTGACGGACGCCTTCAATCACGCACCCGCGCAGATCATGGCCCTGACCGGGCACCAGCAGTTCGGCCGCCCCAGCGCGGGCGCGTGGGTCAGCTACGGCCTCGGCAGCGAATCGAAGAACCTGCCGGGGTTCGTCGTCTTCAGCAGCGGCACCAAGGGGCCGAGCGGCGGGCCGTCGTG
>SXHE01000153.1 GCA_005773755.1 Planctomycetia bacterium | reverse complement strand
GGCGGCGATCGACCCGGCCAGTTGCTCGCGCTCGTCGCTCGTCAGGGTGACGCGGTACTTCTTCATGGCGGACTCCTTCGGGTCCGCACATCAGAACCGCCATAAGATCACCCCGCAACACAAAACGGTTGAGCTACTAGAGCTGTGGTCTTCATGGCCAGGTCGATCTCGAGGGAGCGATTTGTAGTGCTGATATTCACTTGTCCCAGTCGGCGCCCGATCACGTTGATCTCGACCCCCGACTGGAGCAGGGTGGAAATTGGTCTGGTCGATGAACAGCGTTTGCCCGGCGAGATCGACGCTGCCGATCCGCAGGCGACCAACCTCCCCGCGTCGCAGTCTCAAGGCGAATAACAGCGTCAGAATCGTCGAGCAGGTCTGCGCCCGGCACGGACTTTCTTGCTGTCCGGCAAACGCCTGGCGTCGCTCAGGATCACCGCCACCTTCATGTGCGTGGTGTTGTTGTCCAGAACGCCTTGCACGGACACATCTGGTGCCGGCACGGGTGAAGCGTTTGCGCGCAGAATCGACCCCGCCACATGCTGAAGGTGGGAACGGTGACGCGGAGTTCGGTGGCGTTGCTGGTGTTGGCGCGCCCGTCGGCTGCGGCCAACGCGATCCGGGCACGCCGCGCCCGGCGCGAGACGCTGGTCGGTCGTCGCGCCCAGTTGGTCAGTTTGGTGCGTTCGTTGGCGGTCAAGGTGATTGGGGTCGGCTTGGGTCCGCGTGACACCGGCAGTGCCGACCTTCCGGACAGACTCTGAGTTGCCCGCATGAGGAGCGCCTAGCGTTCGCCATCGGTCGGAACACCTACCGTGCGGAACGGCTGTTGAACCGGGTTCACCGGTCCGATCGTCGGCGAGGAATCGCCTGTTGTTACCCCACACGATCACGGGTGAGAACCGACGACGGGTTACTCCCGATGATTCGAGTAGGCATTTCCCGGGCGGGTGGTGTAAACTATCACCGCCTGCCTCGCTCCCTCCGTCAGCGGGTTTCCCATGCCCAATTCTGCCGCCGCTTACACCCGTCGCGTCGCGCTCAAGGCCGGGCTGCTCGGCGTCACCGGCCTCACGCTGCCGGACCTGTTCCGCGCTCAGGCCCACGCGAAGGCGAAGGGCGGGAGCGCTGCCAACGACAAGAGCGTCATTCTGATCTGGCTCGACGGCGGGCCGAGTCAGCTCGAAACCTTCGACCCCAAGCCCGATGCCCCGGCCGAGTTCCGCGGGCCGTTCGGCGTGTGCAAGACGAAAACGCCCGGCGTCTTCACGAGCGCCCTCATGCCGCAGGTCGCCAAGCGGTTCGAGAAGGTGGCGCTCGTGCGCTCGCTGCACCACGACAACGGCGACCACTTCGCCGCCGGCCACTGGATGACCACCGGTCGGTTCGGTTCCAGCGCCGTGAACCTGCCGCAGAAGTACCCGTCGGTCGGGTCGTTCGTGTCGAAGGTGAAGGGGCCGAACAACCCGCACCTGCCGGCCTACGTCGGCCTGCCCTCCGCGCAGACGATCTACCTGTTCCCCGGCTACATGGGCGCGGCCTACCTGGGCGGGCAGTACAACCCGTTCGACGTGGATCGCGAGAACAAGTACCTCGGCTGGAACGGAGCGCGCATTCGCTCACCCAAGTGGCTCGCCACACTCGGCAGCGCCGCGGCGGGTACCGCCGACCGCGGGTCGCTGCTCAAGAAGTTCGACACCCTGCGCCGCGACATCGACGGCGCCGGGATCATGAAGACGATGGACGAGTTCCAGGTTCGGGCGCTCGAACTGATGACCGGCACCGCGGCGCGCGAGGCGTTCGACATCGACAAGGAACCGGTGCGGAGCGCCGACCGCTACGGGCAGGGGCCGTGGGGCCGGTACACGCTGATGGCCCGCCGTTTGGTCGAAGCCGGCGTCAGCTTCGTGAGCGTGGACATGCCGCACTGGGACGACCACAGCAGCATCGAGAAGGCGCACGGGGCAAAGGTGCCCGTGGTGGATCAGGCCGTCGGCGCGCTCATCGACGACCTCGGCGAACGTGGCCTGCTGGACAAGGTGATGGTGGTGGTGATGGGCGAGTTCGGCCGCACGCCGAAGATCAACACCGGTCAGCCGGGCATCCCGGTGCCGGGCCGCGACCACTGGGGCAACGCGATCAGTGCGCTGGTGGCCGGCGGCGGCACGCCGGGCGGCGTGGTCGTGGGCAAAACCAACCCGAAGGCCGAATACCCGGTCGAACGCGCCCTCAAACCGCAGGCGCTCTTGGCAACGATCTACCACCAACTCGGCATCGACGCGACCCTGACCTTCAAGGACCACACCGGCCGGCCGCACCCCGTTCTGGACGACGCGACCCCAATCAAGGAACTGGTGTGATTGCAGCGGGACATCGATTCGGAGGACAAGGTGATGGACGAAGGTGCATTCCGAGAGGCTTTGCCCATCAACCGCAAAAACGCCCGGCGCTGTGAGGTAGTTTTCGGTTCTGAACAGCCGCGCGATGCCGTTAATGATCGACAATCAGCGCCCCGATGTGGTCGATCCGTCACAGCGATTACAGTCAGCGCCGAGGTTTATGGGCAAAAGCCAGAGTCGCGGCAAAACGGCTGGCCCATCTAGCAACCTCACTTCTTGGCGTCCAGCTTCTTGCGCAGGTAGTCGAGCGCCTTGACGCGATAGGGGTCCTGGTTGGGGTCGTCGAAGTCGAGCGCTTCGTTGCTGTCCACCGGGCGCAGCGCGTGCAGCTCGGCCCAGCGGCGCAACTCGTGCGACTTGTCCTTCGTGATCGGCACGTCCAGCCCCTCGTCCGGTTTTAGCCCCCACTCGTCGTTCGGCCCACTGTCGGGCTTTCGCTGCCGTGACTTCCCGTTAGGGCGGAACGACTCGCCCACCGTTACCTTGAACTGAAGGCCGCCGAAGCCGCCGTCCACGATGTTCTGGATCGACGCGCGGCCGACCGTGCGCTGGCCGATCAGCACGCACCGGTCGTTGTCGTGCAGCGCCGCCGCGATCAGCTCGCCGCCGCCGGTGGTTTCCTGGCCGACCAGTACTACGAGCGGGATGTCGAGGTGGCGCGTCAGGTTGGGGAACACGTTGCGCAGTTCGGGCTGGTTGCCGGCCAGTTGCGGGTTCCGGTACTTCATCTGCGCGAGCATCACGTTCTGGGGCAGGAACGTGCCGGCGATCCGCACTCCCGGATCGACGTACCCGCCGGGGCACCAGCGCAAGTCGAGAATCAGCGCGCGGCACCCGCGCTTTTCGAGGTCCGCGATCATGTCTTCGACCTTCTTGTCCAGGCCCGTCTCGACGGCCCCGATGCGGATGTAGCCGATCTTGTACTTCCGGTCCAGCATGCAGTCCCACTTCTCCTCGGTGGTGCGCATCACCCCGAACGCGCTCGCGGGGACGTAGGAGGTGCCCTTGATCGTCTCGCTGAACGGCTTGCCGGGGCCGCGGCGGAACGTGAGCGTGCGATCCGGGGTGATGGGCAGGCCGGTGCGCGGGTCGTACATCTGCGGCGGGAACGCGAACTGCGCGAACAGCTTGTTCACGTTGTCCGCGCCGATCTCGGTGCCGTTGAAGTGGGTGATGACGTCACCCGGCCGCAACCCGGCCTTCTGCGCCGGGCTTTCGGGAATGACGCGCTTGATGCGCCACGGCACGCCGGCCGGTGCGGTCACGGCCTCGACGCGCGGCGGCTGTTCGAGCCATCCGGTTGCGGGATAGTGGTTGAGTGCGGTCTTGTACTCGACCTGATAGAGCATCCACGCGGAGGAGCTGACGCCTTCGAGTTCGATGCCGATGCCGAAGTCCATATCGACGGAGGCGAACGTGTTCGCGCGCGGGCTGACGAGCTGGCACGCCGGTTCGGTGACGTGCTTGAAGCCGTTGATCGCGGCATACAGCGCCCGCGGGCCGCGCAGCGCCGGCTGATTCGCGAGCAGGACGCGCACGTCGGCCAGCACTTGAAGCAAGTCGGTCCCGCCGTTGGCCGCGCGGACTGCGTCGCGCACACGGTCGGGTACGGCCAAGCCGCACTCCTCGTACATACCGCGGATCGCACCGTCGATCAGCTCCTTCATCTCCACCGGCTTGATGTAGCGCAGGGCGACCTGGTCCGCGACCTGGTACACGACACGCGCGAACTCCTCGGCCTTGAACCGGTCGGCCTTCGGGGCCGGCACCGGCGGCTGCGCCGGAACCGGCGCGGTGGGGGCGAGGAGCACAATTCCGACGGTCGCGGCGAACATCGGCACACTCGCGGTTGTCGTGGTGGAACGGTTTGAGTTTCGCCTCTTTCCCCGAAGTTCACAAGTCGCATTCGTAACTACTGACGAACCACTCTCGCGAGACGAACCATGAACCTGGCACTTCCCCACACGGTCTGGCTGGTCCGGCACGCGGAGACCGCGACCCCGACCCTGTTCCACGGCGCGGAGTCGGACGTCGAACTCGGCGCGCACGGGCACCGGCAGGCCGCGGCTGCCGCGGAGTGGTTCGCGGCGCTAAAGCCGACGGCGGTGGTTTCCTCCGCGATGCGCCGCGCGGTCCAAACGGCCGCGCCCATCGCCGCCGCGTGCGGCGTCCCGCACCTGCACGAACCGGACCTGTACGAGCGCCGCGTGGGCGCGCTGTCGGGCCGGCCGCGCGCGGAGGGCGACGCGATCTGGGACGCGACGCTGGCGCGCTGGGCCGCGGGCGAAACCGGGTACGCGGACACCGGGATGGAGTCGTTCGACGCGATCCGCGCCCGCACCGTGCCGGCGTTCCGTCGCGCGGTCGAGGCGCACCCCGGCGGGCGCGTCGTCATCGTGTGCCACGGCGTCGTGTGCAAGGTGCTGCTGCTCACGTTGCTCCGCGACCGGACCGCGGCACACTGGATGGCGATCGGCCGCGCGCAGAACCTCGCGGTAAGCGAACTCGTGCCGGGCGCGGGCTACTGGTCCGCGAACCAACTGCTGGTGGTCCCGCCGCCGGTAGTCGCGGTGAACGCGGCCTTCGCGGACGGAATCAAGAAAACGGAGGCGTAGCGAGGATTGCGGAATTGAAGGCCGGGGGTCGGAAGCGGTCGTCGGCCGCGTGAGCCGACTTCTTCAACTCCGCAATCCGCAATCCGCAATCCGCAATGCCAATAGGTGCGTTTGTGCGCTTCGTATGAAGGCCGCGCGCCGGCGCAACCGATACCAGTTGCGAACGGACCGGGCGTGCCCTGCCCGGACCGCTGCCAGGGGGCCGACGGTCGCACGAGCGGGCGTCGGATGGTGGTGGCCGTTTCACGGAGCCGCGGCGCGGGAAGTTGCGCGGGTTCGGTCGATTGAGGGCGTCCGGTGTGCGGCGCAGGAGGCGCGGACATGACCAGCGAAGAGCTTCTGGCTCCCGTAAGTGAGACCGAAGCGCTCCGGCAACAGCTTCTCCAGGCCCAGCGGCTCACGAGCGTCGGCGAACTGGCGTCGAGCATCGCCCACGAATTCAACAACATCCTCACCACGATCATCAACTCCGCGAAGCTGGGCAGCCGGAACCCGGAGGTGACGGAGAAGCAGGTCGCGTTCGAGCGGATCGTGAAGGCTGGGCAGCGGGCCGCGGCCATCGCCGCAGGGATGCTCGGGTTCGCCCGCAAGAGCGGCAGCCACCGGCAGTACTGCGACATCGCGCGGCTCGTCGATGAGGTGCTGATCCTCACCGACAAAGACCTCTCGAAGAACCGCATTCACGTCGAGACCCGGTTCCACGCGCGCCCGGTCGCTTGGGTCGTGCCGGGGCAGATCGAGCAGATTCTGGTGAACCTCGTTCTCAACGCGCGGCAGGCGATGGGGGCCGGCGGGCGGCTCAAGATCGAGGTCCGCGACTGCCCCGCGACCGACTCCGTTGAGCTGAAGGTGTCGGACACGGGGCAGGGCATTCCACCGGACCAGTTGCGGATGATCTTCGAGCCGTTCTTCACCACGAAGCAGCCCGACGAGTACGGGCGCGGTGGTACCGGGCTGGGCCTGAGCGTGTGCCGGCAGATCATCGAACAGCACCACGGCCGCATCCGCGTCGTCAGCGTTGTGGGCAAAGGCTCGACGTTCACGATCACCCTTCCCAAGCGCCTTGTTGACGACCCGGAGTGGTACTAATGAAGTTATAAGGGCAGATTTAAGAGATATTGTGGATCAGGGAATACAGTATGCCTTGAAAGATAACCCAGATCCAGTTTTAGAGCCGAAACTAAGCGTTCTTGAT
>SXHE01000152.1 GCA_005773755.1 Planctomycetia bacterium | reverse complement strand
TGCGTCTGGTTGACCGTGATCGACAACCAACCGATACCATCGGGCACGATCCAACACCACGACTGGCCCGACACGACAACACCGGCCGATATACTCCTGGAACCCTACGTGCACGAAGGTTAACCTACACCCGCAAGAGGGAGGGGGCTGTGTCTGACTCCCCCTCCCTTCAGGGAGGGGGTTGGGGGGTAGGTTTCTTGGAGGCGCGTATGCCGTGGGTTGTCGGGATCGACGAAGCGGGTTACGGGCCGAACCTCGGACCGCTGGTGCAGGCCGCGGTCGCGCTGAAGCTGCCCGCGGGCGGCGGGTGGGATTCACTCGCGCGCGTCGTGCGCCGCGCGCACGAGCGCGCCGACGCACGCACGCTCATCGACGACTCGAAAAAGGTGTACACGAAGGGCGGCCTCGAAGCGCTGGAGCGCGGTGTGTGGGCCATCGTCGGTGCGGACCCGCGCCCGCTGCGCGAGTTCCTCTGGAGCGGCGACGAGGTGCCCCCGTGGGGCGCAGAGCTGCTCGCGGAGGCGTGGTTCGACGGCGACGAGGTGCTGCCGCTGCACATCGATCCCGCTGCGGAATGGGAAGCGTCGGAACCGTTTCGCGCGGCGCTCGACCAGTGTTGGACCGGCGATTACCGGCTCGTGCCCGCGCCGCGGTTCAACCGCATGGTGGACGAGTACGGCTCGAAGGGCACGGTACTCGGTCGCGGGCTGATCGAACTAGTCGGCGCGCTGATGGTCGCGGTGCCGGACGACGGCGAACCGCTGGCGTTCGCGTGCGACAAGCAGGGCGGGCGCAACTTCTACGCGCCGCTGTTGCAGGAAGCGTTCCCCGAAGGGTGGGTGCTCGCGGAGCGCGAGTCGGCAGACGAGAGCCGCTACCGCGTAGAAGGGCTGTCGCGCGACGTGAGCATCACGTTCCGCCCGCGTGCGGACGGCGACAGCCCGCCGGTGGCGCTGGCGTCGATGCTGTGCAAGTACCTGCGCGAGATCAGCATGAGGCAGTTCAACCGGTACTGGGCGCGGCACGTCGCCGGCATCGTGCCGACCGCCGGCTACCCGCTCGACGCCAACCGCTTCTACGCCGAGATCAGCCCCGCGATGGCCCGCCTCGGGCTGAGTGCGGATCAGGTGTGGCGAAAGAAGTAGGCGCACGGCCGTGTGGATAAAAGACCACCGCCGCCCTGGGGGAGGGCGGCGGTGTGGGGGAGTGTACCGTGGACAGGGGGACGGACGTGTGGTCTGAAAGGTTCGGGAGAGGGGGGAAATCTCTCCCGCGGCCGGACCTTGGGGGAAGGTCGTGTGGCCTTCGTTCTTGCGGTGCCGGAAGCTTCTTGGGGGTGGCGAGAGCCTTGGGGGAAGGATCGCCTGAAGCACCCGGCACCGATCCGCGATTCACTTGGGGGTTGTTTGTCGCGGACGGTAGAGGTGAAAGCAGTGGTCGTGCCAATCGCGCCGGTCCGTGGCGCGCCGGAAACCTCGACAGCGCGCAAGTGCCGTGCGCCGCGGGCGCTAAGAAAAACAAGTAGCGCCGCGGCCCGCGACCGGAATCCGTGCCACACTTCCGAACCGCCGCGCCGTTTGTAATTCTTGCCCGGCGTTGTAAGACGTAACCCTGGTAAAATCGACCGAGTTGCCCCTGTCTTGCCGTGGAGCGCGTCATGCCGGCCGACCAACTGGTGCAGAACCTGGAGTCCGCGCTGTCGAAGGTGCCGCTCATCGACCCGCACTCGCACATCGACCCGCTCGCCCCGGTGTCGAAGTCGCTCGACGACATCCTCGGCTACCACTACTACACCGAACTCGCGCACTCCGCCGGCATGGGCAAGGCGCTGCTGACAAAGGACGCCGACCCGCGGGACCGCGTCCGCGAGATCGTCCGGCACATGGACCGGTACGACAACACCGCGCAGTACGGCTGGTTCGTCGACATCGCCCGCACGTTCCTCGGCTTCGAGGAGGGCCGCAAGCTGGTCGCGGCCGACGCGGACAAGCTGTACGACGCGGCGCTGAAGACCTTCGCCCAACCCGACTGGGAGAAGCAGGTCTTCGAGAAGACGCGGCTCGAAAAGATCTTCCTGACCAACGAGTTCGACGACCCGCTGAGGGGCTTCGACACCGGCAAGTACGTTCCGTGCCTGCGAACAGACGCGCTGGTCTTTCAGCTTCACCTGCCCGAAACGCGGCGGCGGATCGAGGCCGCGACCGGGGTACACGTCCGCGACGCGGCTACCCTGCGCAAGGCCGTCGCCACGATCTTCATGCACTTCACCCGCAACGGCGCGAAGGCGTGCGCCATCTCACTGCCGCCCAACTTCCACCCGGCCAAGTTCGACGACGAGCACGTCTACGAGCAGATGAACTTTCACGACTTCCAGGACCTCGCGCCCGGCGTGTTCTGGCTGATCGCCGAGTCGTGCCGCGACTTCAAACTCCCATTCGATCTGATGATCGGCGTGAACCGGCGCGTGTACGAGCAGGGCGTGTTCCAGGGCCAGGACCTGTTCGACCAGCGTACCAGCCTGTTGCAGTACAAGGAACTGTTCAACGCCTTCCCCGACGTGACGTTCCCGGTCTCGGTGCTGACGAGCGCCCAGAATCAGGAACTGGTGGCGTACTCGTGGATCTTCCCCAACGTGCTCCCGAACGGGCACTGGTGGTACTCGAACACGCCGCCGTACATCAAGAAAGACCTGACCGAGCGGTTGACCGCGGTGCCAAAGACGAAGCTGATCGGCTACTATTCGGACGCCTACAAGCTGGAGTTCGTGAAGCCCAAGTACGGCATGTACCGCCGCATCCTGGCGAACGTGCTGGCCGACGAGTTCGTGCGCCCCGGCGCGCTGACCGAAACCGACGCCGTCGCGCTGGGCACCCGCCTGCTGCGCGACAACGTCCGCGAGGTGTTCAAGATTTAGAATCAGAGGTGTTCGTCAGCCGCGACCCACCGGCGTTCGGCCCGCCCTCACTTCTCCAGGCCGCTCGCAAACAGCGGGACCGCAGGACCGGCCGCGGTTGCAAACGGCTGGCCCGACAAGGTGGTACAACAGGCGGCTCCCATGCTGCCCGAGGTGTCGAAGTGACCTGTTGCCTATGGCTTGACCGCGCGCGGCATCGGGGCGGCGTGAACCTTCGCCGTGACGATGTTCGACTCACTCGGATACGGGCCGAGGCGCGTCTTTCCGTCGTCGCCCCGGTAGCTGGGGCGATACCGTTCGGGGTACGCCACGCGCTTCTCTTCCCACTCCTGATCCGCATTCACTTGCTCGTGGTACTTGCGAAACTCGTCGGCCTTCTCGCCGGGTGCGGGCGGGACGCGGCCACCCGGACGGCGGTGAATGGAGATAGTCTTGCAGATGTCCACGCCGTTCCGCCGGCAGTAGTCGATCTCGACCCAATCCCCGACGCTCACGTCCGTGATCCTATAGGTGCGTTCGACGGACGCGCCTTTGATATAGTTCCCGGCGGCGAGTACTTCGACGAGCAGGAACTTCTTGTCGGGCCACGCGGCGTGATCTTGCGGTTTCTGGGCTTCCAACAACTGCCCGGTCAGCGGATCGTGACGGAACCTCTGGACACTCAGTTCCGGGCGGAAGAGGGTGATGCCGTCTTTACCAACCGAACGGACGAACCCGCCGGTCCCGCGCCCTGCAAAGTTCCACGTTTGGGGGTCACGCGGGGTCGCCGGCGGCCCCGCGCTCCACGGGTCTACAGCGCTGACACGCGCGCAGGTCGATCCAGCTAGCACCAACCAAATCGAGAGCAACACACGAAGATACATGATGATACGCCCCTACGTCTTCGCGCGTGTTCACACGCGATGGCTCTGGATCGAATCGCCACAATTTACTGTGGTCAGTTCTGTCCAGGACCGGGGATCAGCCAGTAGCTGCCGTCACCGATGACGTTCTGGTTCACTCGAAGATCGAGCGCGAAGATCGGCCCGCCCACCGGATTCTGGACAGCGAGGCTCGGCGCTTGATTCGGAACCACGTTGACCACGCCCTTCTTAGCGTAAATCACCTTCCGCTGGAATCCGGCACCGAGACCGTTGGCAGCGTTGTAGTTCACTGTGACAACCGACAGGGTCGCGGTGCCGCCGACATGGAGTTTGCCATCGATGTCGAGTTGATCTGCGGTCCCGTTGGCCGCGCAGTCCACCGTGACGATTACCGTGCCACCGAGCCAGTAGAGGTCTTGATTAAACTTCAGCGTGCCCGTGTTGGTGGTAAACATGATCTTCCCACCCGCGAGTGTCATCTGACACCCGATCGTCGCTGTCGTTCCGGCTGCTCCACCCTCAGCCACGACGATCAGTTTCCCTTCCTTCAATTCCATCACACCGTGGCCGCTCGTCAGCCGACACCCAGAGTGAAGGTAGATATTGCCACTATTTTGGAGGATGTCCGTGACCAGTGGCGTTCCGGCGATTGGTCCTGCGATGGCGTTCGTGCCGAACGCCGCACGCGCGCCATCCTTGATCGTCAGGTTGCCGCCGTTGTTGACGAACAGGCGGTTCTTCGGAGCGAAGTCGATGTTACGAATCAGAAGGTTCCCTTGGGCCTTCAGCTCGATCTTCGCCTTGCCGTCGATGTAACTGCCCTCAGGCCCGGTGAACGCAACCGACTCGTTCGCCGGCGCAGTGATCGTCAGCGTCCCGTTGTCGACCGTGAGCGGGCTGCCGTTGCTGAAGTCGACCGTTCCAGCACCGATGGCGATGTTCGCCCCGGCATCGAGCGTCAGCGCGCTACCAGTCGCGATCGTGTTGCCGTTGCCCGCGCTGATAATGCCGACTGCACCAGTGAGACGAACAGCCGCTTCTGTAGGGGTGTTGTTCAGCGTGCCACCGGTCCAGGTGAACGCGCCGGTGATGCTCAGGTCGGTGCCGCTGGTCGGCTGTGCGATCGCGCCGCTGGCGAGGTCGAACACGCCGAACGTCAGCGCTTCGCCGAGTGCTACCGTGCCGTTGTAACCGCTCTGGATACGGACGGTCGCGAACGAGTCGGTAGCCGAGGTCAGGTTGTCGCAGTCGCGCGAGTTGAACGCCAGCGGGCCGAAGATCAGTTCGTCGTCACCGTCGGGCAGGCCGGGCGGCGGCGGCGGTTGGCCGGGGATCATCTCCTGCATCACCGACCAGTTGCTCATGTTCGCCGCGTCCGTGCTGACCATACCAGTCCAGGTGTACACCGAGAGCAGGTCGCGCGAGTCGAGCGGTTCCAGCGACAGC
>SXHE01000151.1 GCA_005773755.1 Planctomycetia bacterium | reverse complement strand
GGCGAAGATGCCGCCGACCCAGCCGAACGGCACGCCGGTGAACACCCGCAGCGCGTCCACGATGTTGTGGTAGGTGAAGTACAGCAGCACCAGGATCAGCAACACGGCCACCGGCACAACGATGAATAATCGGTCCCGCGCGCGCTCGTAGTTCTCGAACTGCCCGCCCCATTCAAGCCGGTAGCGGCCCTTCGGCAGCGTCACCTTTTCGGCTACCTTCCGCTTCGCCTCGGCGACGAACGTGCCCATGTCACGGCCGCGGATGTTGCAGGTGATCGTGACCCGGCGCTGGCCCCACTCGCGCGTGATCGTGGACGGCCCTTCGACGAGTTTGATCGTCGCGAGCCGCGCCAGCGGCACCTGCTCGCCGTTCTTCGCGCTCACGAGGATCGAGCCGACCGCGTCCGGGCTGCCGCGCCAGTTCTCCGGCAGTCGCACCACGAACGGGAACCGCAACTGGCCCTCGACCACGTCCGACACTTCGAGCGTGCCGATCGCGCGGATAATGTCGGTGACGGTCTTCGCGGGGATGCCGTACCGGGCGAGTTCGTCCTGCTTCACCTTGATCTGAAGCACCGGCTGGCCGGTCACTTGCTCGACGCGCACGTCGGCCGAGCCATCGATGGTGTTCAGCACCTTCTCGATTTCCGCGGCCTTCGCGGTCAGCAGATGGTAGTCGTCGCCGTACAACTTGATACCCAGGTCCGTGCGCACGCCGCTCGTCATCTCGTTCATGCGCAGCTCGATGGGCTGCGAGAACTCCGGCCGCTGACCGGGGAACACCCGCAGCTCCTTGTTAATCTGCACGACCAGCTCGGCCTGGGTCTTGGCCCGCGTCCACATCTCGCGCGGGTGCAGTGTGATGAACAGGTCGGTCAGTTCGATCCCCATCGGGTCGGTCGCGACTTCGGCCGTACCCACACGGCTCCAGACGTGTTTCACCTCATCCGGGAACTTCTCGCACAGCACGCGCTCCATTGCGGTGTTGACGCGGTTCGATTCGCCCAGGTCTGTGCCCGCGAGCCGGACCACGTTGACCGTGACGGCACCTTCGGACAATTTGGGCACGAACTCGGAGCCGAGGTTCGGGGCGATCATCCCGAACGCGACGACCAGCACCGCCGCCGCGAACGCCGCCACCGCGACCCGGTGGGACATGCTGAACCTCAGGATCGGCCTGTAGAGCGCGAGCGCCAGTCGCATGAGGAGCGGCTCGCGCTCCGCGATACGCCGCGGAAGCACGATACTCGCCAGCACAGGCATCAGCGTCATGGACAGGATCATCGAGCCGACGAGCGCGAAGATCACCGTGAGCGCCATGGGTCGGAACAGCTTCCCCTCGACACCTTCGAGCGTCAGGATCGGGAGGTAGACGATCATGATGATGAGTTCGCCGAACAGCGTCGGCTTGCGCACCTCGACAGCAGCGTCGCGCACAAGTTCACGCTTGTCGCGCCCCGAAGCGCCGTCGTGTGCGATCCGCCGCACACAGTTCTCGACCATCACCACGCTCGAATCGACGACGAGACCGAAGTCGAGCGCGCCCAGGGAAAGCAGGCTCGCGGCGATACCGAAACGCCACATGCCGGCGAACGCGAACAGCATCGACAGCGGGATCGCCAGCGCGACGATGAAGGCCGCGCGGATGTTGCCCAAGAAGGCGAACAGCACGGCGATCACCAGCAGCCCGCCCTCGAACAGGTTGCGGCGCACGGTTCGGATCACGACATCCACCAGTTCGGTGCGGTCGTACACGACGGTCACTTCCACGTCCGGCGGGAGCGCGGCGCGCACTTCGTCGAGCTTCTTCTGAAGTGCTGTGGACACGCGCTTCGAGTTCTCGCCCATCGTGGAGAAGCACAGCCCCAACACCGCCTCGCCGCGCCCGCCGGCGGTGACGGACCCGCGCCGCAGTTCCGCGCCGATCTGCACGTCGGCAATGTCGCGCACGCGCACCGCCGCGCCCTCGCGGTTGGACGCGACCACGATCCCGCGGATCTGCTCCGGGTCCGCGGTGCGCGCGAGACCGTGGACCAGGAGGAACTGGTTGTTCTGCCGGATGCCGCCGCCGCCGACGTTCTGGTTGTTCTGCTCCAGCGCTTCCACAACCTGCGCAAAGGTGATCCCGTGCCGGCTGAGCCGGACGGGGTCGATGCGGACCTGAAACTGCTTCTCGTAACCGCCCCAGGCGTTCACCTCCGCGACCCCCGGCACCGTGCGCAGCGCCGGCCGGATCGTCCAGTCGTGAACGGTGCGCAGGTACGTCAGCTTCTCGACGCGCTCGGCCTCAGTCGCCTTATCGTAATTCCAGCCTTTCAGCGTAACGGTGTAGTGGAACACCTCGCCCAACCCGGTAGACACGGGGCCGAGCTTCGGGCGCGGCACGTTCGCGGGCAGCGGGACCGCGTTCAGCCGGCCGTCGACCAACTGCCGCGCGAAGTGAACGTCGGTGCCGTCCTCGAACGTGACGACGACCTGCGACAGCCCGAATTTCGAGACCGAGCGCAGCAACTGCAACTTTGGCAACCCGGCGAGCGCCTGCTCGACGGGGAACGTGATCTGCGATTCGATCTCCTCTGGGGCGAGCGTCGGCGCTGACGTGTTGACCTGAACTTGAACGGGCGTGGTGTCGGGGAAGGCGTCGATGTCGAGGTCGGCAAGCGCGAGCGCCCCCGTGACCGCGCACGCGATGGCGGCGAGCACCACCACGAGGCGGAATCGGAGCGAAGCGTCGATGACCCAGTTCAGCACGTCGCGAACTCCGGCGGTTGATTCGTTCGTCACCCAACTCGGACTGGCGGACGGCCCGACCGGGCCGTTAGTGTTTGCAGTCCGCTCACCCCGCGCCGAGGTTGTTGCGGAGCAGCTCCGATCTGAGGATGCCGCTGTTTGCGACCGCGATCCGCTCGCCCGGCACGACGCCGGCGATCACTTCCGTCGTCGGTACGGTCGCGGTCGTGTCTTTCGCACCGGGCCGCACCTTGCGGACGTGGAACACCTTGAACCCGTCCGCGCGGTCGAAGCCGCGGTCCGCGACGAACACGACGTTGCAGCACCCTTCCCAGTGAACGGCTTCCGACGGCACCACGACCGCGTCCGACTCGGTGCGCAGCATGACGAACGCGGTGCCGACCGTGCCGGCGCGGAGTCGGCCGTCCGCGTTCGGCAACTCGACACGCACGAGAACGGTTCGCGTTTTCTCGTCGGCCGCCGGGCTGACCCACGAAACCGAGCCTTCGACCGGAGTATCGGAATCGGTGCGGAACCGAACCGGGTTGCCGACCTGTACGCGGTTCGCGTCCTCGTAGCGCACACGCAGCGTGAGCCACACCCGCGCAGTGTCCGCGACCACGAACAGCGCCTTCGCGGGGTCGGCCGCGGTGCCCGGCGCGGCGTCGCGCGCGATCACCTCGCCGTCGAACGGCGCGCGAACCGGGAGCAGATTCGCGGACGCCGTCTCCTTCGCGAGTTCGGTTCGCAGCGCATCAGAAATGCCGAGGAAACGTAGGCGTATTGTTCGTTCAGCCGGCGACAGCCCCTTGAACTCGTCGGAGCGCACCGGCAACCCCAGGTTAGCGAGCGCCTGTTCCGCGAGCAGCCGTCGCACCTGTGCCTCATCGAGCGCGGCCTCGGCC
>SXHE01000150.1 GCA_005773755.1 Planctomycetia bacterium | reverse complement strand
GCGTTGCGGGATCATTGCTCACACCGGCCGTTCGCCTATTCCATTTGCTTCAGCAGGCCGTCGGCGAGTTTGAGGATCGCGTCGCGCTCGGCGGGGTCGTGCTGGATCAGCTCCTGGCCCAGGTACTCGCGCACGGTTTCGTCGAACCCCTTGCCGGCGGTGCCCTCGGTCACCAGCGTCGGGCCGAGCGCGCCGGTCTCCTTCCAGTCGCGCGCGTACCAGCGCGGGAAGATGCCGTCGAGTTCGCGCAGCACCTCTTCGAGCTGGTCCTTACCCGCGGTGTAGCGGATGTGCAGGTTCGCGAGATCGTCCTTCGCGTTGGGGAACTCTTTCCGCAACCGCGGAATGTCCTCGCTCGGCTCCAGCACCACCACGTCGTAAATGGGCGTAGACGGGAGCGGCAGAACCGTCGGTTCTCCGTTCCGGCCGGTCTCGCCGATCTCGACAATTACGACGCCCTTCTGGTCGCCCTGTTCGCCCAGGTCCATGCGCTCGATGCTGCCGCTGTAGCGGCAGTGCGTTGCGCCCAACCACTGCGGCTTGTGGATGTGGCCCAGCGCGACGTAATCGAACTGGTCGGGCAGTTCCGACCCCTGAACGACGACGTCTTCTTCTTCGGTGATGCGGAACAGGCTCGGCCCGACGTTGGAGCCGTGCAGGTGGACGTGCGCGCCGAGCACCGCGGGCGCGGCCTTGTCGTACTTGGGGTGGTCGCGAATGTCGCGCAGCGCGTCGGCCCAGGCGTTCACGAGCAGCTTGTTCTTCTCGTCCGGGCTGCCGTACTTGAGGCCCCCCTCGCCCTTGAAGAACCGGTGCGGGGTCGGGTACGGCATCAGCACGAACTGAACCGGGAACCCGCCCATGCGGTCTTCGAGCCGGATGAACGTCGGCTCGGCCGCGAGGTACAGCCGGCCGGGCGGCACCGTCTCGCCGGGCTTGCCGACCGTCGGTGAGGCCAGCGTCATGGCGCTCACGAGCGTCTGGCAGAAGTTCTCGTTGTCGTGGTTGCCGGTCAGCGTGATGACGGTGCCGCCGGTTTCGAGGAACTCCTGAAACACGCTCTGCCAGTGGCGGATGGTTTCGCGCAGCCCGTCCGGGCGCGCGAGTTCGCTGAACAGGTCGCCGGCGACGAGCAGCACATCAACGGCTTCGCTCTTGCAGTACGCGGCGACGCGCTCGACCGCGCGGCGCAGGTCGTCGGTGCGGTCGATCCGGCCCAGCCGGTCGCCCAGGTGCCAGTCCGCAGTGTGGAGGATTTTCATACCCCGGTATTGTGCCGGGGGTGAAGGACGAGCGAAAGGTCAGATGAGAAAGGGCCGGCGGGACGTCGCTCTTGCCCGCATCTTTTCCACAACCTGGTGTACCGCGCCCTCGCGTTTGATCCCAGTTTTTGCTTTCACTCGCCTCTCACATTCGCCAGACTACAACGCGACCAATCGGCCCGTTCATTTCATCCACCCCAAAGGTGTCGCCATGACGCGCATTCGTCTGCTCGCGCTCGCCCTGCTGTTCACGCTCGCGGTGTCCGCGGCCCGGTCCGCGCCGGACACGGCCCCGTTCCCCACGCCCGGCGGGTACAAGTCGGTCAGGACCGCGAAGACGGTCAAGGACGCGCCGCCGACCGCCGCGCCCGCACTCAACGCGGCCGGCTATCTGGGCGTCGTGATCGGCGAAAAGAAGGGCCAGCCGGTGATCGACGCCGTCGAGCCGGGGTCGCCCGCGGAAGAGGCCGGACTGAAGGAGGGCGACGCGGTCATCAAGATCGGCAGCGCCAGCGCGAGCAACGCGGCGCTCCTGCGCGACGCCTTGCGGGCCCGGCTGGCCGGCGATTCGGTGAGCCTCACGGTTTCGCGCGGCGGCAAGGAAACGACGGTCACCGCGAAGTTCCGGGCCACCACCGCGCCCATGAAGGCCGAGGAGGGCGGGATGGGCGGGTTCGTCGGCAAGGGCGGCTGGAACGACCGCTTGCCGCGGGCCTGGAAGAAGCCCACCTACAACCTCGCCATCATCGGCGTCGAGTACCCGGACGTGAAGCACAACGAGAAGATCACCAACAAGGACTGGGAAGATTCGATGTTCAGCCTGGGGTCGTACACCGGCAAGAGCGCGACCGGGCAACCGGTGTTCGGCAGCATGAACGACTACTACAAGGAGCTGAGCTACAACACGTTCAAGATCGAGGGCAAGTTCGTCGGCTGGTATCAGGTGTCGAAGAAGCGGATGGACTACTCCAGCGGCAGCGGCACCAGCGCGGCCGAGAAGCGCGCGCTGCTGACGGAATCGCTGGAAGCCTACACGAAGGCCGCGGGGAAGAACGCGCTGAAGGAGTTCGACGGGGTGTTCTTCCTGTACGCCGGGGCGCGCGTACAAACGACCCGCGGCGGGCTGTACTGGCCGCACCGCGCGAGCGTCACATTCGACGGCCGCAGTCTGCCGTACTTCATCGTACAAGAGGGCGGCACCACGATGAACGACATCAGCGTGTTCTGCCACGAGTTCGGCCACATGCTCGGCCTGCCGGACCTGTACGCCCGGCCCGAAGCGCCGGGCAGCGAGGGCGCGGGTCAGTGGTGCGCCATGTCCAACCAGATCGGCGGCGGCCGGCCCCAGCACTTCAGCGCCTGGAGCAAGGAGGTGCTCGGCTGGGTGAAGCCCACCGTGATCGACCCGACCGTGCGGCAGAAGCTGATCCTCGCCCCGATCAACGACGACCCGACCCAGTGCTTCAAGATCAAGGTCCGGGCCGACGGCAGCGAGTACTTCCTGCTCGAAGTGCGCAAGAAGACGGGCTGGGACGAGCGGCTGCCGGGCGAAGGGCTGCTCGTCTGGCGCGTGGTGAACAACCGGCCGATACTGGAGGAGTCGCACGGCGTCGAAGGCGCGCGCGGGCCGAACGTGTTCCTCGGCTCGGTGCCGTTCCCCAGCAGCGCGAACAACAGTTTCACGCCCTACACGACGCCGAGCAGCAAGAGCCAACTGGGGGGCGGCTCGTCGGTG
>SXHE01000149.1 GCA_005773755.1 Planctomycetia bacterium | reverse complement strand
GTCCTCTGTCCTCTGTCCTCTGTCCTCTGTCCTCTGTCCTCTGTCCTCTGTCCTCTGTCCTCTGTCCACTCAATCCTTCTTGCCAACGCGCTGAGGGGCGCGGAGCTGTTCCAGCGCGGGGGGTTCGAGCTTGGTCTTGTTCAGGTTCGTGAGGTTGCGGTTCAGCGCGTCGGACACCGCGCCGCTCAGGTCCGGGTGGCGCAGCAGTACCCAGTTCACGCTGGCCGCGTTGCGGTCCGGTCCCTTCGGCCCGCCGGGGAGGAACTTCGGCGGCGGCTCCGTGATGATCTCCACGAACAGCTTGTTCGATTGCTCCGCGGTCTTGGGGTCTTGCGCCAGCACGACGGCGACGCCCAGGCGCGCGGCCAAGTTGCCGGACCGCGAGGCGATCGGATCGCGCCACTCCGCGGCGCGGGTCTTGAGCTTCTCGAACCGCTCACTGGCGTCGGGGAACCGCCGCTCCTTCACGTACAGCAGGCCGAGTTCGACGCTCGCTTTGAGCGCGTCTTCGGGCCTCGTGCCCTCGGTGTTGAGCACCGCGAGCAGCTCGCGCTCGCGCGTGGTGGTGAGCTTGTCCGGCGACTTCACGTCGGGCAGGCCCGGCCCCTGGGCGGCGGGTTGGGCGTGCGCGTGCGGTTCCGGCGACGGGTTGCGGCCGACGTAGAACGCGACCCCGCCGGCCGCGGCCAGCACGCAGGCGAGGCCCACCAGCAGCACCAGCCCCCAGCGCACCGGGGCGTGTGGCGCGGGCGTCTCGCCGGACCGCGACAGCGACAGCGCGCCGGTCGAGTTGCCGACCGCCGGTTGCACGTTCGCCGTGCCCGACGGCAGCACCGCCGTTACCACGGTCAGCCCGTCGCGCACTTTCAGCAGGTCGCGGAGCACGTCCTTCGCGGACTGGTAGCGGTCGTTCGGGTTCTTCGCCATCATCTTGTGCACCATGCCGCACAGGTCCGGCGGCAGGTCCGGGCGCAGGTCCGCGAGCAGCCGCGGCTGCTCCTGAACGTGCTTCAGTGCCACGTCGAACGCGGTCGTGCCGCGGAACGGCGGCTCGCCCGATAGCAGGTGGTAGCACGTCACCCCGAACGAGTAGATGTCCGAGCGGTTGTCGACCGGGTGCCCCTGCACCTGCTCCGGCGACATGTACAGCGGGGTGCCCAGGGTGACGCCGCTCTGCGTCAGGTTCGTGGCGGGCGCTTCCCCGGTGAAGAACCGGCTCAGGCCGAAGTCGGTGACTTTCACCTCGACCTTGCGCGTGACCAGAATGTTTTCCGGCTTGATGTCGCGGTGAACGATGCCCTGCTCGTGGGCCTTCTGGAGCGCGAGCGACACCTGCCGCATGACGCTGAGGGTGATCGGCAGATCGGGCGGCCCCTTGCGCGCGAGGTAGTCGCGCAGGTTGCGCCCCTCGACGAACTCCAGTACCATGTAGCGCAGGCCATCGGCCTCGCCGACCTGGTGGATGTGGACGATGTTCGGGTGGTTGAGTTTGGCGACCGCCTGGGCCTCGGCCTGGAACCGCGCGAGGGCGGTCAGGTTCTCGTTCAGTTCGCCGCGCAAGAGTTTGAGAGCGACCTCGCGCTTGAGGGACGTTTGGCGCGCGAGGTACACCTGCCCCATGCCGCCGGCCCCGATCTTCCGCAGGATGTGGAAGTCGCCGAGGGTCCGGCCCGTGAGGTCCGGTTGCGGAGGTGCGGGTTTGGGCTGGGCTTCCGGCATCATCCGGCTCCGGCGGTGCGTGTCCTGCATAAACGGAACGGACGGCTGCACTGCGACCGCCGACGAACCGGCGCGAAGGGGGCGCGCGGGTGGGAGGTTGTCGGGTGGCCGCGAACTCGTCCTATCTTAGCTGAACCGGCGCAAAAGAAAAATGAGAACGGGCGCGGCCCGGACCCGCGGAACTTCTCGACCTTCTCGCGGGTCTAACCTTCCTGAATCCCGCTGCCGCCTACACCCGACGGAGTTCGTTGTGCGTTTCTCCTTATTCGCTCTGTTCGCGCTCGGTCTCAGTTCCGTCGCCCTCGCTCAACCCGCCGACAAAAAGCCCACCGACGACGAGAAGAAGAGTATCGACCTCGTCGTGAAGGCCGGGGGTAAGGCCGAGATCGACCCGCGGCTGCCGGCCGAGGCGCGCGTGTCCGCGAAGTTCGAGACCGCCACCAACGCCACGCTGACCGCGCTGAAGAAGGCCGCGCACGTCGGCGCGGTCGATGCGTTCGACGCCAGCGCCTGCACCGATGTGGGTTTCGTGGCGCTAAAGCAACTGCCGCACCTGCGGAAGCTCACGCTGGGCAAGTCCGCGATGAGCGGCCCGTCGGTGGCCGCGCTCGCGCAGTGCAAAGAACTGCGCGTGCTGTACGTCCCCGGCTCCGGGCTGAACGACACCGAACTCGCGACCCTCAAGAAGCTCGCGCTGCTCGAAAACCTGGACGTGGCCGACAACCCGATTACGGATCGCGGCATGACCAGCCTCAAGTCGCTGGAGCGGCTCCAGGTACTGTACCTCGCCAAGACCAATATCACCGACACGGGGCTGATGGAACTGAAGAGCCTCGACGGGTTGCGGGCCCTGTACGTCGGTGGAACGAAGGTCACAGGCCCGGCGGCCGAGAAGTTCGCCGACGAGATGCCCAACCTGCGCCAGGTGAAGCGGTGAAGCCGCTCGCGGCTTCGCACAACAACCCAGAGGAACCCGTGCCCCGACTCGCTGCCGATCTCGCCGCCGCGCTGCCGCTCTCGGATGAGGCCCAGGCGCTACTGACGCCGGCGCACACCCCGCGCCAGTTCTTCGACGCGCTGGCCGCACGGCCGGCGCTGGGCGAGGACGCGATCCGGTTCCTGGCCGCCGCGCTGCCGAAGCGGGAGGCGGTGTCGTGGTCGGTCGCGTGCGTGCGGAGCGCACTGCCGAAGCCTTCACCAGAAGCGGCGAAGGCGCTGCTCGCGGCGGAAGCGTGGGTGAAGGAACCGAGCGAGATGAACCGGCGGGCGTGCGAGGCCGCGGCGCAAGCGGCCGGGCACGGCACCGCGCCGGGGTGCGTGGCGT
>SXHE01000148.1 GCA_005773755.1 Planctomycetia bacterium | reverse complement strand
TGCGTCTGGTTGACCGTGATCGACAACCAACCGATACCATCGGGCACGATCCAACACCACGACTGGCCCGACACGACAACACCGGCCGATATACTCCTGGAACCCTACGTGCACGAAGGTTAACCTACACCCGCAAGAGGGCCGCTACTGAAGTCCGCGCATGACCGCCGAGTTGAAGGCGCGGGGGTACGAGTGCTCGGAGAACACGGTGGCCGAACTCATGCGGGAACCGGGATCCGCGCGAAGGCACCGAGGCGGTTCGTCCGCACCACCGACTCCAACCACCGCCTGCCGGTGGCCGCGAACGTCCTCGACCGGGACTTCGAGCCCGAAGGGCCGAATGAGAAGTGGTGCGCGGACATCACATACATCGCGACGCGCGAGGGGTGGCTGTACCTGGCGGTGGTCGAGGACCTGTTCAGCCGGATGGTCGTGGGCTGGAGTATGGACGAGTCGATGGCGAGCCGGTTGGTCGTGGACGCGCTGGAGATGGCGCTCCGGTGCCGTCGGCCCGGGGCCGGTCTGCTGGCGCACTCGGACCGGGGGAGCCAGTACGCGAGCGAGCACTACCAGCGGGTGCTGACCGAAGAAGGGATCGTGTGCAGCATGAGCGAGGTCGGTCAGTGCTGGGATAACGCGCCGATGGAGTCGTTCTTCGGGCGGATGAAATGCGAGATCGAATCGGCCCCCATGTTCGCCACCCGCGACCAGGCGCGGGCGGAATTGTTCGAGTACCTGGAGGTGTTCCACAACCGCGTCCGCTTGCACTCCTCTCTGGGGTTCTTATCCCCGGCTGAGTTTGAACGGGCGCACAACAAGACCCACCGCTAACTTCGACTCCGTTTTTCGTGGGGAAGATCAGGATCTGTTTGCGGTCGATCTCGACGTACCAGGCGCTGTGGGACTTCTTGAAGAAGGGCTCGCGGCGCTTCATCGGGGGAACCTCAACGGGGACCACGGTTAGCCCACCGCTCGCGGGCCGTTGAGGTTCGTGAGGCCGGGCCCTCGGAGTGTGACTGCACTCCGGGGGCTTTTTTCTATCGCGGACAAGAAGGGGTGGGTTGCTTCGGAGTCGTCGCAAACCCTTGGTTTTCCAGTATGCCCGACAGGAGTTGAACCTGTAACCTTCGGCTCCGGAGGCCGACGCTCTATTTCCACATCCCCTACAAATCCCAGCATTTCGACTACTCCCCCTTATCCCGGAGCAGCAGCGGGAGCAGCAGCGTTACACGACGCGGACCTGGCCCGCGTTGTCGCGGCGTGGCCGACGTTACCCGACCCGATCAAGCGGGCCGTTCTCGCGCTGGTCGCGGTCGCGCCTACGAGCGAGTGAACTTCGTGCCGAAGGTGCCGCGCGGGAACAACGAAGCAATCGAGGCGCGTTTCCAGCAGGAAGTGTGGCGGTCGGGTGCGGCAATCGTGCAGCAGTGCCACACACCGGCAAACGGGCGGTAAGTGCAGCAGTTGTCAGGTGTTGGCACGGGCACGGCGCGGGCCATGTTGTGCCGAAACCCAATTGATTTCGGATTATCTGCACGAGCGCGGAGGTGGGTCATGGGCGGGCTGGGCAGCGGCGCGCGGCACTCCAAGAAGGACACGGTGGAGGGGTGCCGGTGGCTCGACACGGCCGACCTGAAGAAGTGGAAGATGCTCGTACCGGGAACCGCGAACCGGCTTGGCTCGTTCCGCTGGGGCGCGGCCTCGGTCAGTTACACGCTCACCGTCGGCGCTGACGCGGGCGCGCTGCGGCTGATCTACAGGATGCCGGCGGACAGCGCGGACACCGACTACACGGTGCGGCTGGTGACGACGCCGTGTCACCTGGGCGGGGCGCGCTGGTGGTTCCTGTGCCCGCTGACGAAGGACGGCATCCGGTGCGGCCGGCGGGTGCGGAAGCTGTACCAGCGCGGCCGGTACTTCGGGTGCCGAACGTGCCACGAGCTGACGTACCGGTCGCGGCAAGAATCGGACGTGCGGGTGTACGCCCTGGCCCGCGCCGGGGTGGACGCGATGCCGAACCCCGCGCGCTCCTCGGTCGCGCAGCTCGGCGTCGCGCTGAAGGCGCTGATGATGATCGAGAAGCGCGTGAACCGGCGCGGCCGACGCCCGACGGTCTCTTCATCTGGAGGAACAGTCCCATGACGACGCTGGCGAAGATCGAGGCGAACCGCCGCAACGCGGCGCTGTCGACCGGACCGCGGACCGACGCGGGCAAGGCGCTGGTCGCGCGCAACGCCACCACGCACGGCATCTTCGCGCACGTCCCGGTGATCCCCGGCGAGTGCCCCGCGACCTGGGACGCGCACCGCGCCGGAGTGGTCGCGGCGCTCGGCCCGGTCGGGCTGCTCGAACTGGCCCTTGCGGAGCGCGCGGCGCTTGTGTTGTGGCGGTTGCAGCGGTTGGCCCGATACGAAGCCGAAGCGGTCACGGCGACGATGGACGCGGTCGAGGTGCCACCGCTGCCGGAACCCGAAGACCCGTTCCCGCCGGCGTTCCCAACACCCAAGCGGAAGACCCGCGAGGAACAACTGTGGGACACGCGCGAGGAGCTGCGGAAGGGCCGGCGCGAGTTGGCCCAGATCGTACCCGCGCGCGACTTCTTCGATACTGAGACCGAACGCGCCGCCGGGGCGCTGCCGTTCGCGGCGGTGGAGACTCTGTTCGAGACCGCGCTGGGCCGCGTTCACGTCGCGGACGGTTCGCGCGGGAACCCGCCGCACTACGACACGAAGCGGTTCCTCAAGCGGCTCGAAGTCACCAGCGCGACCGCGCGGGCGGTGGACTGGACCCCGGACCTGATCCGCCGCGGGCTGACGGTCTACGCGGGGTTCGCGCGCGAGCCGGTGGACGAGTTCATCGAAGGTGTGCGGATCGACATCGTGGAGCGGGCCGAAGAACTGGCTCGCGCGGTGCGGCGGTTGGAGCGCGACGAGGCCGCGCTGGTCCGGCTGTTGGAGGACGGCGCGACGCGGGCGCGGGCCGCGCACCTGCTGCCGGCCAATGGCGGTGAGGAGCGGATCGCGAAGTACGAGCGCCACCTGCACACGCTCCTCACCTCGACCCTGCACGAACTCGAACGGTTGCAAGCGCGACGCGGGGGCGAAGCAATCCCGCCGCCGCTGGTCGCCGACGTGAACCTGACTGTCGATGCTGGGGCGGGTTGAACCGGGCCGGTGGCTTTGTTTTGGCGGGTGGCGGGGTGTTTCCGTATCGGCGCGAGGGATTATTGCGGGCGCGAACAATTGCTGGCGGGCGCGAAGGCCGAGATTCTGCCATATTCTTGTTGCACGCGACAGGGAGCAGGCTTACCATTCCGTCCGTTTCCCGTCTGTTCGGTCCGGTCCACCCACTCCCCTCCTGGGTTGCCCGATGAACGCCCGACGCTCCTGGCTGCGCTCCGCGCTGTTTCCCGCCCTGATGACCCTGCGGTTCGTCCGCGGGCGCGCCCGGCG
>SXHE01000147.1 GCA_005773755.1 Planctomycetia bacterium | reverse complement strand
GCCGGGCCGATGCTCGCGCACAAGGCCAGCGAGGAGGGCGTGGTGTTCGCGGAAACGCTCGCCGGCATGAAGCCGCACATGAACTACGACGCGATCCCCAGCGTCATCTACATCTGGCCGGAGGTCGCGAGCGTGGGGCTGACGGAAGAGCAACTGAAGGAGAAGGGTGTCGAGTATCGCGTGGGCAAGTTCAAGTTCGCCGCGACCGGTCGGGCGAAGGCGATGGACGAGCAAGACGGGTTCGTGAAGGTGCTGGCCGACGCGAAGTCGGATCGCGTGCTGGGCGTCCACATCCTCGGCCCGCGCGCGTCGGACCTGATCGCGGAGTGCGTGACGATCATGGAGTTCAAGGGCAGCGCCGAGGACATCGCCCGTTGCACGCACGGCCACCCGACCCTGAGCGAAGCCGTCGGCGAAGCCGCACGAATGGCGTGGAGCGGCAAACCGCTGAACTCGTGAGGTGCGGTGATGGCAACACCGCGCGAGATGTCGGAGTGGGATTGGGTCACGGGCACAAACCCGCGCGTGTTGCTTTCGTTTCTTCGGAACCGGCTCAGGGAGCGAAAGAGGCGTCTGTTTGCGTGTGCTTGCTGCCGCTTGATTCGCCACCTACTAATCGATGAACGGTCTTGGGAGGCAGTGCTTCTCGCGGAGCGCTATGCGGATGGCTTGGTGATTGAGACAGAACTCGACGTTGTCGCGGATGTCGCAAATCAGATCTACCTCGACATGGAGGATCGAGTGCGACGTCGTGCTGCGGAAGCTGCCTTCCGATGCGCGATTCTCGGTCCTGAGGATATCTGGCAACTTGACCTTGCTTGGGCAGACGCAGCGCTGGCGATTGAAGGCTACGAACTCGAACGAACCTCAACACTCACACGCGAAGAAACCGAGGAGATGCTCGAATCCTGGGCCGAGGCGTGGGGTGGTTCGGGCGAGCCAATGGGTTGGACAGAACTGGACCCAGCATCCGAGATGTGTAGCCTCCTCCGCGACATCTTCGGCAACCCCTTCCGCCCAATCACCTTCGACCCGGCGTGGCGCACGTCGGACGTGATGCTGCTCGCGCAAGGCATCTACGAGGAGCGCGAGTTCTCTGCGATGCCGATTCTGGCGGACGCGCTGCAAGACGCCGGGTGCGACAGCGACGACATCCTCAACCACTGCCGCGACACCGCCACGCCCCACGCCCGCGGCTGCTGGGTGGTGGATTTGGTGTTGGGGAAGGCGTAGCGTCACAGGTCATCGTCGCTCAAACCGGCGTCGCGCATGATGCTCCGCTGCGTACCGGGCTTGAGGTCTTTGTTGCCGTGAACGGGAACGGTCGTTTGGTCGCCGCTCGTCGCATCACGGTAGATGTGGTGGCTGCCGGATACGCGGACCAACTCCCAGCCGCGCGATTCGAGGACGCGGCACATCCGCCGGCCGGACACCGGCTTCATGCGGCACCTTCCTTGCGCGGCGCGCCGGCGCTGTGGTCGTGCGCCGCGGCCAGCCACGCCTCGGCCGCTTCCTTCAGATTGTCTCGCACCTCGTCGAGCGTCTCGCCCTCGGTGTAGCAGCCCGGCAGCGCCGGCACCGCCGCCGAGAACCCGCCGGCTTCCGGTTCCGGGTACACCAGCGCGGTCACGGTTACGGTCACTTGCACGGCGATTGGTCGCGGGTCAGGCACGGTCGGCCCTCCAGTTGATTCGATCATACCGCGCCGGGCGCGCCGCAATCAATCCCCGACGCGGACGCTGCGGCCGGCTTGCACGCGGACGTTGTCCTCCACACGCTGCGCCTTCGCGCCGTTGGCCGGCACCACCCACACCGCGTACGCGCCCGGTGGCACGGCCATCGCGATGCGGTAATCCGTCGCCACCTGTACCGCGACGTGCCCTTTCTCGCCAGGGCCGGCGTCGCGGGTGTCGGTCAGCACGACCTTCGCGGCGCGCGGGAAGTTGTCGCCGAACACCTCGACCGTGCCCAGCACGTCGCCGAGCTTCAACTCGTGTGTCGCCCCGGCCTTCACGGTCAACTTGTCGTGGACCTTCACCGCGACCCCGGCCTTCGGCTTCACCCACACCTCGAACGGCCCGTCGTTGGGCAGGGCGAGCGCCGTGTCGAACTTCGCGAGTTCGCCAACCACGGCGCGTTTACCGTCCTTCGTCTGGTAAACGCTCACGCGCTCGACGGCGGGAATGCCGCGCTGCGTAGACACCTTCAGCGCGCGGTCGGTGTCCGCGGCGACGGCCGCGCTCGCGAACAGGATCGTGAAAACGCACGCGACGCGCATGGCCGCCTCCGGGGACGTGTGAACCTCTACAGACTACGACGAAGCCGATCCGCGAACGGATGCGAGTGATGTCAGCGCGCGGCCGCTTTCAGGAGGACGTGTTCGACGAGCCAGCCGAGTAGGTTCAGGCTCTGGTCGCGGGCGTCGCGGCCGGGGTCGAACTCGGTGATCGACAGGCCCGCCACGTTCGCACCCCACACCGCCTCGAACAGCGCCAAGAACGTCGGCGGGAGCAGCCCAAAGGGCAGCGGTTCCGCGACCGCCGGCACCGCGGACGGGTCGAAGGCGTCGCAGTCCAGGTCGATCCAGACGCGCTTCGCCGCCCGCGCGTTGGCGCGCAGCTCCGCGGCCACGCGGGTCGCGTCCGCGCCGACATCGGCCGCCGAATACACCGCCTCGAACGTCTCGCCGATCTCGTCGGCCGTGAGGACCAGGTCGCGGTGGCCGACGTTCACCAGCCGCGGCCGCGGACCCTCGAAGTGCGTCAGGAAGTTGCCGTGGGACAGTTCCTCGGTGTTGTCGTGGAAGGCGTATACGTCGAGGTGCGCGTCGAACTGCACGACGAGCGTGTCCGTACCGAGTTCTTCCAACACCGGCAGTGCCGCGAGGTGATTGCCGCCGAGCCAGAGGAGGAAGTCGCGGCTCTTGAGCGCCGCCCGCGCCGCCGTCCGGCCGCGCTTGCGCCAGTCGGCCACATCCGCGAGCGCGTCGAAGGCGTGTTCCTTGACTCGCACGTTGCCGCGGAGCACATCTGCGCGACACGGGCGAGTCTCGCGCTCGGTGTCGTCCAGAATCTCGTGAACGGCGTCGCCCAGCAGCTTCGCGCCCGCGCCGGTGCCGGCGCTGCCGAACAGGTCGAACGGGAACACGACGACGGTTGGCATGGGGAACCAGAGGGCAGAGGGCAGAGGGCAGAGGGCAGAGG